>JBARDR010000713.1:0-11135 GCA_049795335.1 Gelidibacter sp.
GTGAATAGCTGTTCGAAATTACTAGAAATAACAAGATGGAGCTAATGCTGATTTTCATAGGTATGCTGGTAACTTAGTATGATTTTTGCCGAATGTAATCCTCTTTTGTTGCCGTTCTATCAAGCTCAAAAACAACCTGACTAGGAAAAACCACATGAAAATATATGGAATTCTGGCTGATTAGACAAAATTAATAAACTCAAGGAAAATCGGTCCTAAAGATCGATTTTTCCTATAGTTTTTATATATCCTAAGATTGTTAAAATGCTTGTTAAGTTCTTTTCTATATCATGATATATTTTGTAAATTCGTGACTCCGATCATCCACAAACGATGGTCTCTAATTTAAAATATAACTTACAAAAAATATATGTCAGATAAAGCTACAATAGAAATACAAGGTAAAAAATATGAATTTCCTCTCGTCGTAGGCACAGAAAATGAAGTCGCCATCGATATCAGCGATTTAAGAACCACTACAGATAGTGTCATTACACTAGACCCAGGTTTTAAAAATACAGGTTCTTGTGAAAGTGCCATCACATTTTTAGATGGGGAACAAGGAATTTTGAGATACAGAGGGTATGCAATCGAAGAATTGGCCGAAAAGGCGGATTTTCTTGAAGTCGCTTTCCTTCTCATTTTTGGTGAATTGCCGACCAAAATAGAATTGGAAAAATTCCATGCAGATATCAAGTCACAATCCGTTGTGGATGAAGATATCCGTAAAATTGTGGATGCTTTTCCAAAATCAGCGCATCCCATGGGTGTGATTGCCTCACTTACCAGTGCCCTAACCGCGTTTAATCCATCTTCAGTAAATGTTAATTCTGAAGAAGATATGTATAAAGCCATCGTCAAAATTTTGGGTAAATTTCCAGTGCTTGTGGCATGGACTTTCCGTAAGAAAAATGGATTACCGTTAGATTATGGCGATAAAAACTTAGGTTACGTTGAGAACATCCTTAAAATGATGTTCAAACAACCGAATGAAGAATATAAAGTAAATCCTATCGTACTAAATGCTTTGGATAAACTTTTAATCCTTCACGCTGATCATGAGCAAAACTGTTCGACGTCAACCGTAAGAATAGCAGGTTCATCTCATGTAGGTTTGTTCGCATCACTTTCTACGGGTATTTCTGCACTTTGGGGACCGCTTCATGGCGGTGCTAACCAAGCGGTGTTGGAAATGTTGGAAGCCATCAATTCTGATGGTGGAGATACTGACAAATACATGGCCAAAGCTAAAGATAAGGAGGATCCGTTCCGCTTGATGGGCTTTGGACACCGTGTTTACAAAAATTTTGACCCAAGAGCAAAAATCATCAAAAAGGCAGCCGATGAAGTATTGAATGATTTGGGAGTGGAGGATAAAATTCTTCATATTGCCAAAGCTTTAGAAAACGAAGCTTTGAAAGACCCGTACTTTGTTGAGCGTAAACTTTATCCTAACGTGGATTTCTACTCAGGAATTATCTATAGAGCCATGGGGATCCCAACAGATATGTTTACGGTAATGTTTGCTTTAGGACGACTGCCGGGATGGATTGCACAATGGAAAGAAATGAGATTGAATAAAGAGCCCATAGGACGACCAAGACAAGTATATGTTGGTGCAACATTGAGGCCTTTTAAAGCTATTGATAAACGTTAAATAGTATACATTAATACGACTAAGCTTCATTTTTATAGATGGAGCTTTTTTTATACTTTACAGCATGCGAAAACTGAACATTAAAAACGAAACATCCCGGTTAAGAACTGTGGTTTTGGGGACTGCCGTTAGCAACGGACCGACCCCTAAAGCTGAGGAAGCCTATGACCCAAAGTCATTAGAGCATATTAAATCGGGAACTTATCCTGTGGAAGCTGATATGACGGAAGAAATGGAAGCGGTAGCCAAAATTTTTCAAAAATATGATGTGAAGGTCTATCGTCCAGAACTGATCGAAAATTATAATCAAATTTTTGCAAGGGACATTGCTTTTGTTATTGATGACCTTTTGATTAAAGCCAATATCCTTCCAGATAGGGAAAAGGAGTTGGATGCCATTCGGTATGTGATTGAACAAATTGATCCTGCAAAGGTTGTCCGACCACCAGAGGAAGTTCATATTGAAGGTGGCGATGTCATGTTATGGAATGACCATATTTTTATTGGGACCTATAAAGGCAGTGATTATAAGGATTATATTACGGCACGTACTAATATAGAAGGCGTCAACTATATAAAGGAATTGTTTCCCCATAAGATTGTCAAGGAATTTGATTTGGTAAAATCCCGAATTGAGCCAAGAGATAATGCACTGCATTTGGATTGTTGCTTTCAACCCGTTGGAAAAAATAAAGGCATCATTTATAAAAGTGGCTTTCGCGAAGAAAGTGATTATATGTACTTAGTCAATTTGTTTGGGAAGGAAAACTTATTTCATATCACACGGGAAGAGATGTATCACATGAATAGTAATATCTTCTCGATTTCCGAAGACGTTGTTATTTCCGAAAGAAATTTTACGCGTTTGAATACTTGGCTTCGCAATAATGGTTTTACAGTGGAGGAAGTGCCTTATGCTGAAATAGCCAAACAAGAAGGTTTGTTACGATGCAGTACGTTGCCTTTGATAAGGGATTAAAAGATTTAAAAGCAGTATTATTAATTGTGATGATGCTGCTTTTTTTTATTAAACACCAATTATGGCAGAAGTTAAGACAACAGTGCAACAGGCCAATATAAAGTTATAACTGCCTTTTTCTGTCATATGGAAATAAATGAGGAAAGCGAAATTAAAAAGACTATAAATAGATATTCCAGTACGAATGAACCCTAAATCAAACTGGAAAGCCACCAATGCTGACAGTGCTATGATGTTACTAATAATAAAATATGAAAGCAATACGACAATCCTCCGATTGTTTTTAGATGGTGTGGAGTCATAACTAAAAAATAATTTTATTGGAAAAAAATAGAAGCTTGTTAAAAGAGCAATCAGAAAATAAGCAAGTGCAGGAATGACACCTTTTATAGCCAAAAAATAGAGTATGCTGAGGATTGGTAAAAGAAGATAATCTCTTTTAAAAATAAGTTTTGAAGTCATGGTTATCTAATTTAATGCTACTACTCCTACCTCTGAGTAACGAATCAATCCAAATATATTCAAATATAACTTAGGAAACAATGGCCTTATGGAAGTTGTTTAAGCCAAGGCTTAATCTTACTTTCCGTACAAAAAATAATTATTGACCAAATCGATATAGATGCGTTTGGCCTCGTCAGGAGTGACGTTCTGGACTTGAAATAGCGCATTCGTCTTAAATGCTGTAATCATCGGTTTTTTACCTTTAGGACTTTTGTAGTTATTCGTTGCCTTTTTGTAATACGCATAAAGGCGCAGTAGCAGATCGGCAGGGAAAGGCTTTGTATAGCTATTGATACGATCTACAGCTTCCTTAAATTCACTATCTAAACTGTCTTCTGAAATCATCTTCTTTCGGCAATAACACTTACACCACCCTTTACTTTTTGATTAAGTACAACTTTAATATCTGAATCCAAAGGTAAAAATAAATCTACTCGCGACCCAAATTTTATAAATCCAGAATCTGCTCCTTGATTGACATCATCATTGGCAATAGCATAATTGACAATACGTTTTGCCAAAGCGCCCGCGATTTGACGATAGAGTACTTTTCCAAAGAATTCGTTTTCGACCACAACTGTAGTGCGCTCGTTTTCTTCACTCGCTTTTGGATGCCATGCCACTAAAAATTTTCCAGGATGGTATTTACTGAAAACTACTTTTCCTCCTATGGGGTAGCGGGTCACATGGACGTTGACAGGTGACATAAATATGGAAACCTGAATGCGTTTATCCTTGAAGAACTCTTTTTCAAAAACTTCTTCAATCACAACAACTTTACCGTCAACAGGGGAGAGGGCATGATGATCATGCAGTGTTCCAATACGTTTTGGATTTCTGAAAAATTGAAGAATGATGATGAAAAACGCTATAACAATGAGCATTAAGGTGGTTCTTAACCATTCAGTTAAAACAAAATAATCAATACTCATGATTGCTATTACAACTAGAGCAATCGTAATCATTACGATTTTATGGCCTTCTTTATGAAACATAGGGGAATAGTCTTAAAAATAAATAAAAAAATGGTGCAGCAAAAATAATACTATCTAACCGATCTAACAAACCGCCATGTCCTGGCATAATTACGCCACTGTCTTTAACTCCGGCCTGTCTTTTGAACTTGGACTCAATCAAGTCGCCCAAAGTCCCAAATACGCTTGCAATAATACTCAATATGAGCCAGTTTGTGAAATCTAAAGTATCTGTGAGGGTAGCTATAAAATAACTGGCTAAACAGGCAAAAAATAAGCCGCCCATAAAGCCTTCTACGGTTTTTTTAGGCGAGACACTTGGAAATAGCTTTTGTTTACCAAAGTTCTTACCTACCAAATAAGCGCCGGTGTCATTTATCCAAATCAAAACAAAAACTCCAAGTAGTAGCATTGGCGTGAAAGTCTTATCGTTATTGGCAATCAGGATTAAAAAAATAAAAGCACTGGCCAAATAAAATGTGGTAAGAATATAACGCTTGGATTCAAACAGGGGTATGGTCTTTTCTGAAAATAAATCCTTGATTAAAAATAGCTGGACAAAAATAGTAAGGACCTGCAGTATTTTTATGGCTTCATTAAAGCCAGCATCCAATCCAGGGACGATTGCCCACACACTAAAACCAGCATACATCAGCGTAAAGACAATATAAGGTGCCTTGCTTTTTAACTGAATTAGCTTTTTAAATTCGGCCATGCAAATAAGCCCAAATACGAAGAAAAGAGCCACCAATAGATATTGCCAATAAATTGAAAGTATCAGCAATGATATATAAATAGCGCCAGAAATAGCTCTCGTACTAAGTTCTTTCATCTGTAAATTTTAGTAGGTTTTTAATAACAGATGACGCCTTTCAAATAGTGGTTCCCCCTGAAATAAAAAAGTGAAAAGTTCCATTATAAATCTTCTAGAAGCAGCAAATATAGGTTTTTTGAGCTACTTCCATAACTAAGAAAGTTTTTATCTTCTATAGTCTTGAAATGTTTGATGGTGGTAATGTTGGTAGGGATTTTGTCCTTATTCTTGTTTTTAATGCCTCTTAGGCCCTCGCCAATGTTCTCAACAAACTGACTAGTTGTTGCGTAGATGATAAAGTTAGCAGGTAGATCGCCTAATTTTTTTTCAGCAATCTGATTGGAAGAGATTAATAAAGAACCATCATCTGCTATTAAATATTCGCAAGTAGAAAGAAAATATTGTCCTTCGTCAGGTTTTCTTGTGATTGGAAGATCAAAATCCTTGAATAAATCTTTAAGTCTGGTATCCAATAAGAAAACATTCATGCCTTCCCAATCGTTTTCCTGAAGAATGTTTTGTAAAGATTTATGGACTTCTCCCATATTTTCACAATACAGAAATTTACCACCATTGGCCTTAAAATTTATAGTAAATTTTTCGTCTATAGGTAGTTTAATCTCGGGCATATATTTGCCTCTCTCTTCGCTTTTTATTTTATCTTCTGGCGTGTATTTTAAGCCGAAAATTTTACGAAATAGACTCATGAATGGGTTGCTATTAACCTGATTTTACTAATTGTTTCCTCAAATATAAAAAAACTTAAATTAACAAAGGTTTAATTTAAGTTTTTTATAAGAATTTGAAATTTTTATTTAAATTAACGGCTCATCTTTTGGGATGTCTTCAACCGGTACTTCAATATCTTGAATTGTTGGAGTCGGTGGTTTTTGATTTGCCGCTTGTTCTAAAAGGTCTTTTTCGTAAGGACGCTTGCCAAAAATACGCTCTAAATTGTCCTTGAAAATGACTTCTTTTTCAAGTAATTCTTCTGCTAATTCTGTCAATTTATCTTTATTTTCTTCAAGAATTTTAATGGCTCGAGCGTATTGCTCTTCAATGATCACCGAAATTTCCTCATCAATCAACTCTGCAGTTTTTTCACTATATGGTTTTGAAAAACCGTATTCCGATTGTCCTGAGGAATCATAATAGGTTAAGTTTCCTACTTTCTCACTTAGTCCATACACCGTAACCATGGCGCGTGCTTGTTTTGTAACTTTTTCTAAATCGCTCAAAGCACCAGTGGAAATCTTGTCGAAAATTACTTTCTCGGCAGCGCGGCCTCCTAGAGCAGCGCACATTTCGTCTAGCATTTGTTCTGTTCTTACGATCAAACGCTCTTCTGGTAAATACCAAGCAGCACCCAATGACCTTCCTCTTGGTACAATGGTTACCTTAACTAAAGGCGCAGCATGTTCGAGCATCCAACTGATGGTTGCGTGTCCAGCTTCGTGGAATGCAACGGCCCGTTTTTCATCTGGAGTAATGATCTTATTTTTCTTTTCAAGTCCGCCAATAATTCTGTCCACAGCATCCAAGAAATCTTGTTTGTTTACAGATTTGTTGCCTTTTCTAGCTGCTATTAAGGCCGCTTCGTTACATACGTTAGCAATATCAGCCCCAGAGAATCCTGGAGTTTGTCTGGCCAGAAAATAAATATCTAAATCTTCGCCCTTTTTGATCGGTCTTAAATGCACCTCAAAAATTTCCTTACGTTCAACGATATCCGGTAGATCAACAAAAATCTGTCTGTCAAAACGACCGGCACGCATTAAGGCTTTATCTAAAATATCAGCTCTGTTGGTGGCAGCAAGTACAATCACATTGGTATTCGTTCCAAAACCGTCCATTTCAGTCAATAACTGATTTAAGGTGTTTTCGCGCTCGTCGTTAGATCCTGACATGGCGTTTTTACCTCTGGCACGACCAATGGCGTCAATCTCATCAATAAAAATGATAGAAGGCGATTTCTCTTTAGCTTGTTTAAATAAGTCTCTAACTCTGGAAGCTCCAACACCCACAAACATTTCTACGAAATCCGAACCAGATAAGGAGAAGAAAGGGACTTTAGCCTCACCAGCCACAGCTTTGGCCAATAGCGTTTTACCTGTTCCTGGAGGTCCTACAAGAAGAGCGCCTTTCGGAATTTTACCACCCAAAGAAGTATATTTTTCTGGTGTTTTTAAGAAGTCTACAATTTCTTGTACTTCTTCCTTTGCACCTTCCAAACCGGCTACATCTTTAAAGGACGTTTTGACATCGGTATTTTCATCAAACAATTTTGCTTTGGATTTTCCGATATTGAATATTTGACCACCAGCACCACCGCCAGCACCACCAGACATCCGTCTCATGATAAATATCCACACACCAATAATCAATACAAACGGCAATAGGCCTAATAGAAAATCGCCCCAAACGTTATGCTCTGTCTCGAACGTAACTTTAGTATTGTTAAGATTATTTTCTTTAATGACCGAGTTTATTTGTTCCTGAAAGAGCGCTAAGTCTCCAAATTCAAACTTGTAATTTGGGCTAGGCGTTACAGAAGGCAAAATGTTGTTTGGCTTGCTGCCTTTATGTTTTTCTAATTTTAAAGCTTCGTCAGTTAAGTAAACTTTGGCTTCTCTATTATTGACAATTTCAACTTTGGCAACATCACCATGGCTCAAATACTCGAAAAATTGAGCGGGGGTTGTTTTTTTAGTGTCCTGTCCACCAAAACCACCAGAGAATATTTGAACTGCAAAAAATGCAGCGATCACCATTCCGTAAATCCAATAGGGACTTAGTTTCGGTTTTTTGTTTAAGTTTTTATTTTCTTTTGACATTAATTTTATTTTAGTAACTAGTTTCTATAACGGTTGTTTTTGCGTCGCCCCATAGTCCTTCAATATCATAATATTGTCTAATGTGTTTTTGGAATACATGTACAACAACATTGACGTAATCCATTAAAACCCATTCGGCGTTCTCGCTTCCCTCCACATGCCACGGATGGTCTTTAAGTGTTTTGCTGACTTTCTTTTGAACAGCATTTACAATTGCGTTCACTTGTGTGTTTGAGTTTCCTTCGCAAATAATGAAATAATCACAAACCGTATTTTCAATATCCCGTAAATCGAGAATTTTTATCTCTTTTCCTTTGACGTCTTCAATGCCTTCTAAAATAGTGGATATCAGTGCGTCTGAGTTAATGTTTTCTTTCGCCATTAATTTAAATTAAATTTGTGCAAAGTTATTGTTTTATTTATTCTTTTGAGACTTTATATTTCATAAGAAATTTATAATTTATTTAAAGCTTGCACATGCGTATTATCAAACTTGATGCCATTGACTCTACCAATACTTACTTAAAACAGTTGAGTATTGATGGTAATGCCGAAGACGGCCTAGCGGCAGTGGCCAAATTTCAAACTCACGGACGAGGTCAAATGGGAACTGTTTGGGATTCTCAAGAAGCCAAGAACTTAACCTTTAGTGTGTTTAAGGATGTTTCTTTTGTAAATATCGCTCAGCACTTTTACATCAGCATGGCCGTGTCTTTGGCCGTTTATGAGGCCTTGAACAGTATGGGACTGCAGCGCATAAGCGTAAAATGGCCTAACGACATTTTGTCAGACAATAAGAAGATTGCAGGAATCCTAATTGAAAATGTCATTAAACTGAATGTTATTTCAGGATCGGTAATTGGAATTGGACTAAATGTCAATCAAACAGATTTTGCAGATTTGCAATCGGCGTCCTCCTTACTATTGCTTTAAGGACAGGTTAATGATTTGGACGAAGTTTTAAATGTTGTTTTAAAGCAGATTGACATTCATTTCAACTATTTAAAAAATAAACAATTCAAGCTTTTGAAGTCGCGTTATGAATCGCATCTGTTCAGAAAAAACAAACCTTCAACATTTAGAAATGCTGAAGGTGCCTTGTTTTTGGGATATATTGTTGGAATTTCCGAATTCGGAAACCTATTAATCAGGGTCGAGAACAACCTCATAAAAAGTTTTGACTTTAAAGAAGTCGTTTTGATGTACTAAACTGCTTTAGACATGTTAGTCACTAAGGTTTCAATAAACTTTGAAATAGGACCTTTAATCATCATGGCCATCATTGGATTGAAGTCGCCTGCAAAGGTCAATTTCACATCACTTTGATTGTCGCCTGTTTCTTGAATGTCGCCGGTTAAAGAGAAATCCAATTTTCCTCCCGCTGCACCAAGAACGATTTTGTTAGGAGCGATGCTTTCTTTTTTCTTCAATACGATCTCAGGCATACCTTTTAAGGCAAATAAAAACTTATCGTCCCCTAAAACTTCAAATTTACTGATGTTTTCAGGCATTAATTGTTCGAAATTCTTGACATCTGACAAAAAATCGAAGACTTCCTGCGGACTCTTTTGAAGGTTTACTTTTGGTGATTCTAGATTCATAGTTCTATTATGTTTTGATCCGCTTTCGGAAATACTCCGTACGGATAAATGTTTATTTGTTTACTGTTAAGTCGCTTCCATGGCATTGACTCAACGACAGTCAATTTTGCAACTCCACGCTATTAAATCAAGAAGCATTCCATTCGCTAGGATTGGCATTCCATTCTGCCAAAACCTCCTGCTCTTTGGTGGTGATGTATTTAGTGTCCAAAGCTTGCTCTAAAAGAGATTCATAATTACTTAAGGTTTGTAAAGTGATCTTGGCCTCTTTGAAATTGGCGTTAGCTACTTCAAATCCATAGGAGAAAATGGCCACCATTCCTTTGACGTTTACGCCAGCGTTCTCCAGGGCCTTTACTGCATTGAGGCTGCTTTTTCCGGTGCTGATCAAATCTTCAATGACCACTACATTTTGTCCTTTGTCAACATGGCCTTCAATTTGATTAAGGCGTCCGTGACCTTTAGCTTCAGGTCGGACATATACAAATGGTACACCTAAATATTCCGCTACCAAAACGCCAATGCCAATGGCGCCAGTGGCTACGCCAGCAATAACGTCTGGTTTGCCGTACTGTTGCTCAATATGCTTTGCCATTATTTCACGCACATAATTTCGAATTGGCGGATAGGATAGAATAATCCGGTTGTCGCAGTAAATTGGCGATTTCCAACCAGAAGCCCATGTAAATGGTTCATTTGGTTGTAATTTGATCGCGTGAATCTGCAATAGCAGCTCAGCGGTTTTTTTGGCGGTTTGTTTGTTGAGAATCATGCTGCAAAATTAAACAATTTTATAGATTTTGAAATCAAAAACTTCTTGAAAATATTTTTCAAAAGTGCGACTATGATTCAAAAAATTATATTTTTACCAATTCAACACCTTCATGAAAGAATGATGCACAGAATTTTTGTTAATGATAAGCCTATTATTTTGACCACTAAGGTCAAGAAGGAAAAGCATTTCAAAAACTACCTCATGAGTACCGTCAATATTGGTAAGGTTATAAAAGAGCTTAATACAACAGATATAGAAGGGATACGGATTATTGGTAAAAAAGAAGATAAACTCCTGAAATCGTTTCTGAAGAAATTGCCTAATGTCGTAGCTGGAGGAGGTAAGGTATTCAATAATAACGGCGATATTCTATTTATTTATAGAAATGATAAATGGGATTTGCCCAAAGGGAAAATCGAGGACAACGAAAGTATAGAAGAAACCGCCTTGCGTGAGGTGGAAGAAGAAACGAAAGTCAATGGGTTAAACATTGTAAAACCCTTAGAAACGACCTACCACATCTTTAAACGCAATGGTCGACTTCAGCTAAAAATCACCTATTGGTTTGAAATGACTTCTACTTATGCTGGGGTCTTGGAGCCACAATTAGAGGAGGGCATTACAAAAGTGGAATGGCTTAATCCAATACAGATTAAGGAAGCCATGGAAAATTCTTATGCGAATATTAAGATTTTGGTGTAGATTTTTTTGTTGACTTTTGGAAAGAAATGCTATAAGGTTAATTTGTTTGAATCATTTCTAGTGCAAAAAAGGGAGAGGATTTCAACTCTATTGTTTTTAATTCGATAATAGAGTTTATTGATTTTCAGTATTACTAATCTTCGAAATTTTTTTTGTTTAGATATTTGAAAAATGGATTTTGGCAATCAATTCAAATTTTCAAGCTCTCTTTAGGTCCAGTTTTCTTCAAGATATTTCTTTTTCTGCTGAGGAGATTTCATTCCATCCATCCGTTTTTTCGCACTCGTGAAGCTTC
>JBARDR010000714.1:0-2774 GCA_049795335.1 Gelidibacter sp.
CGTCATTACTGAAGACATCAAGGAAGGCTGTTCCATCATTGAAAAACAAGCCGAATTATTAAAAATAAAATTTGGTTCAGCCTGGCCAGGAGAAAATAAGGACAATGAGATTGTTTCAATCCCTGGGTTAAGAGGAAGATAGCCAAAGGAAATTACCCTTAAAAACCTATCAAAAATCATTCATGCGCGTGTCGTAGAAATTGTGGAGCAGGTGTATGTTGAAATAAAAAATTACGGACACGAGGAGCAAAAAAAGAAATTGATTGCTGGTATTGTTTTAACTGGCGGCGGCGCACAGTTGAAGCATTTAAAACAATTGGTAGAATATATCACCGGAATGGACACTAGGATCGGTTTCCCGAATGAACATTTAGCAGGCGATAGTGATGAGGAAATCGCGAGCCCATTGTATGCGACAGCGGTAGGTTTAGTGATGGATGGTTTAAAACGTCAAGAACGTAAACGTATTGAGAAAGCGGCCGAAGAAGCAGCAGAAGAGATTATTGCAGCACCGTCCGCAGAAGTAGAAGAAGAGAAGCCCATTGTAGAACCAAAAAGAGAACGTCGATCATTTTTAGATAAATTGACCGAACGTGTCAAAGATTTTTTAGATAACGCCGAGTAGGGACAAGTCGCGACTTGTCCATACATAATGGACATACAGAAAAAAATACAAATATTAATTAAGAATCCAGAAAAAACCCAAAACATTATGAGCAATATAAATGAATTTGGAAACATCGCATTCGATTTGCCAAAAAACCAATCTAACGTCATTAAAGTGATCGGAGTTGGTGGCGGCGGAAGCAATGCTATTAACCACATGTTTCAACAAGGAATTAAAGGCGTTGACTTTGTCATCTGTAATACTGATTCACAGGCCCTTCAAAATAGTGGCGTACCGAACAAAATCCAGTTAGGTGTCAATTTGACTGAAGGTCTTGGTGCTGGAGCTAACCCAGAAGTGGGCGAGCAAGCAGCACTTGAGAGTTTAGAAGATATCCGCAGAATGTTGGATACCAATACAAAAATGGTGTTCATTACGGCAGGAATGGGTGGAGGTACCGGTACTGGAGCCGCGCCTGTCATCGCTAAAGTTGCTAAGGAGTTGGAAATATTAACCGTTGGTATTGTCACGATGCCGTTTCTTTTTGAAGGAAAAACGAGAAATGAACAAGCTCAAAAAGGAATAGAAACTTTAAGAAACCATTGCGATTCCTTAGTGGTCATCAACAATAATAAACTGCGTGAAGTTTATGGTAACCTAGGTTTTAAAGC
The DNA here is from genome assembly GCA_049795335.1 of Gelidibacter sp. Classification (GTDB taxonomy): domain Bacteria; phylum Bacteroidota; class Bacteroidia; order Flavobacteriales; family Flavobacteriaceae; genus Gelidibacter. Next base: position 1,279 of record JBARDR010000714.1, read on the forward strand.
AGGTTTCTCTAAGGCTGACGAAGTATTGGCAACCGCTTCAAAAGGTATTGCGGAGGTGATCACACATCACTATACCCAAAATATTGACTTACGGGATGCTAAAACTGTTTTAAGTAATAGTGGAACAGCCATTATGGGATCTGCGACAGCATCTGGTAAATCACGTGCTCAAGAAGCCATCATGAAAGCTTTAGATTCGCCCTTATTAAATGATAATAAAATTACTGGAGCCAAAAACGTATTGTTGCTCATCGTTTCTGGTGCCCATGAAATTACTATTGATGAAATTGGAGAAATCAATGACCATATCCAAAATGAAGCAGGACACGGTGCAAACATTATTATGGGGGTTGGTGAAGATGAATCTCTGGAAGAAGCCATTGCTGTTACCATCATCGCTACGGGTTTCGATGTTGAACAACAGGATGAAATCGCGAATACCGAAACTAAAAAGGTCATTCACGCTTTAGGTGATGATAACAATGAGGTTAAAGTTAAAGAGCGCGAGCCAGCGATTATTACACCCGACATCGTTCTTGAAAAAGAAGTAGAAAAAATCACGATTCATACTTTAGTAGAAGAGGAGGAGAAAAAGGAACCTAAAATGGGTTTGATACCGACCAATGAGTTTATCAAAAACCTTAATGTGGTTTATGATGAAGTCTTGGACAGGGTTGATGAAGATGATTTTATAATTACCCCTGTTCAACCGGTAAAGGCAGAAGCACCAAAAAAGGCTGTTTTTGAAGAAGAGGAGCAATTTACTTTTTCTTTCGACTTGCCTTTATTCAATCGCAAACCTGAAGAGACTCCAAAAGAGGAAAACAAAATCCTCTTTGATCTGGACGACCATACCAAGGATATTAACGTCAATGATCATATTGAAGTTATATCGGTCACAGAGGCAGATGCAAATGGCGAAAAACGCTATGCGCTTGATGATTTTATGACGCACGAGTCTTCAATTAATAAAACGAAGACCAAAAACCAGCCCGTAGTTGAAGAAGAGGTTGTATTTGAGAGAAGAGTCATTTCAACTCAAGAAGAATCGACTTCTCCAGAAGAGATCGATCCTATGAACAGTCCAATTTCTGATATGCTAAAGGACCGCGCTGATATCAGAAGACGTAAAATGAAAGACTTTAATTACAAATTCAGTTCAGCTAAGGTGGATGAAATTGAAAAAGAGCCTGCATATAAACGCCAAGGTGTTAATTTAGATGATAATAAATATTCTTCAGAGATAAGAGCGTCAAGAATGTCAGTTGGTACTGATGATAATGATGATATTCAACTGCGAAGTAATAATTCATTTTTACACGATAACGTAGATTAATAGCAGATTTAACGTTGTATTTCGCATTTTTAAAACCCGAAAAGCAGAACCGCTTTTTGGGTTTTTGCATTCCTTTGAAGACAGGGATCTCTTAGGCTGAAGTGAGTTCGTCGCTTAAGTTTAGAGTGGTTTATTCTACTTTATTTGAGTGAGATGTGAT
>JBARDR010000715.1:0-1721 GCA_049795335.1 Gelidibacter sp.
CTTATGAGGAGTACCACAAAGTGATTTTGGATGATGATGGCTTGTATAAAGTGAAAAGTAAGCGGATTGCGATGTTGCACCGGATGAATATCGGTGCCATTGTCAGTGATGCGATGTTGAAAGTCAAATTCATTTCGGGCGGCTATGTTGGGATGGTGGAAGAGTATTTTATTTCGAAATTAAAACCCAACGATCATTTTATTTTGGCAGGTCGCGTATTAGAAATGATCATGATTAAAGACATGACCGTTTTAGTAAAACGCAGTAAGCGAAAATCGGCCATCACCCCGAGTTGGCTGGGAGGCCGGTTGCCATTATCGTCTTATTTAAGTCATTATCTGCGTGAAAAACTATCGGAATCCTTACATCCGAAAAGTGCAGAAAAAGAACTCAATTTTCTTCATCCATTAATTTCTCAACAGGAAAAGCATTCACACATTCCAAGAAAGGATGAATTCCTGATTGAATTGATTGAAACGAAAGACGGGCATCATGTATTTATGTATCCGTTTGAAGGCCGCTTGATTCATGAGGTCATGGCTGCCTTAATCGCTTACCGGTTAAGTCTGATAAAACCCTTAACTTTTACCATAGCGATGAACGATTATGGTTTTGAGTTATTGAGCGATCAAGCCATTCCCATTGATGAAAACACCATCAAAGATATTTTATCCAAAGAAAATTTAATGGAAGATGTCATCGGCAGTATCAATGCTTCAGAAATGGCCTCACGTAAGTTTCGGGATATCGCGGTTATTTCAGGTTTGGTGGTGCAAAGCCAGCCTGGAACTCGCAAAAACAACAAAAGCCTGCAATCGTCATCGGGATTAATATTTAGGGTCCTGGAAGATTATGAGCCTCAAAATCTATTGCTACGGCAAGCCTATACCGAAGTTTTCAACGAACAATTGGAAGAAGCCCGCTTAAAAGAAGCTTTCGAACGCATTTCTAAAAGTAAACTTATTCTTAAATTTGCAAAATCTTTTACGCCATTGAGTTTCCCAATTAAAGTGGACAGTTTGCGACAATCGCTGACCAGCGAAGACTTGGACGCGCGCATCCGTCGGATAAGGGACGAGGTAATGAAGCAAACGCAACTATGACGATTAGCACCAAGGACATCTCCATTCACAACGAAGTTTTTACACTCACCAATCAACGGGCATTGGTTTGGGAAAAAGAAAAAACCTTGGTGGTTTCTGATTTGCATATTGGCAAAACCGCTCATTTTAGAAAGGCTGGCATTCCGATTCCATCTTCTATTTTGGATAATGACTTAAAGCGATTACAAGGTTTGATCGATCATTTTACGGTGCAGACGGTTTTAGTGGTGGGCGATCTTTTTCATGCCGAAAACAATAGTGATATTGATCAATTTCAAAGTTTTATAAATGATAATTCAACGGTTGATTTTGAACTTATCAAAGGAAATCACGACCGCTTAAAGGATCGTTTTTACGAAGCGATGGGCGTCGCAGTTTTTAAAACTCATAAAGATGTTGCTGGTTTCAGGTTTGTGCATGATGAACAACATTGTGATAGGAATACCTTTTGTATTTCTGGCCACACCCATCCCGGGGTTACGATCAGAGGCAAAGGAAAAGTCTTTATTAAATTGCCATGTTTTGAGGTTTCTGAAGAGCGATTGATTCTTCCTGCTTTCAGTGAATTTACGGGATTGAATACTAAGCGAACGGTTGAAAGGTCGACCTGTTATGGTT
>JBARDR010000716.1:0-2626 GCA_049795335.1 Gelidibacter sp.
CCCTAAATAGACTTTAAAGTAAAACGTAGTCCTTCAACCTCTATATCGCCATTCCTCGGTACTTTCTCAATTAATGCATTTTGATTTAGATCTTATTGGAGTTCCATTAAAAACAGATCGCACAGACTCATCAAACTCATAAATCCCAACACATTGCCCCTGATATCAAAACCAATGTTTTGATATTGATCGACGCAAATAGTTCCTTCAACGTTTACTTATGGCAATTAAGCCATTTAACGCAATAGACAGATAAGGTTTTACCTTGCAATAACTAAGGGAGAGCCTGTAATTTTCAATCTTTAAATAGAAATGTGTGGGAATTTTAATATATCAGTTCCGGTTCAAGTAACAAACCGATATTTCTTAAAACCAATAAGTTCATATTTTGAGAAGAAATTCATGTTATGAACTTCTCTATAAAATATTAAACATCTCAAAAAACCTATATGCAGATTCTCTCAATAGGTTGAATAAGAAAAGGAAAATTAAAATTCATAATGACACAGAAAACAAATCGTGTAACAAGTCACTTGAATACAATGGTCTAAGATCTTGATTGAGTCAAAAAACAAAAAATCGAAATGTTTTACCTATACTGTATCTAAACAAAAAGCCTCTCCAAAATTACGATGTCGCTAGAAAAGTGTGTGTGTGCTCAGCGAGGACAAACCACGAATTCCCAAACCCCACGGCATCGGATCCTATCCCTGGTCAGTTTCTACAACTGAAACAAAAGCAGCAATTGATAATTTATATTTTATAAGCTAAAACCGTAATCTACTTTAATACCATTCACTGCAAATTTTTATTAAAATTTCTTGCACTTTTTCATCTCCTCACTTATTTTATCATCCAAAACCATGGCGTATAATTGGGCTGTAGTCAACTTTGTATGCCCCAAAAGCTTGGCTACTTTCTCAATTGGAACTCCATTGAACTAAGTTATCAAGGTAACAAAAGTGTGCCTTGCCACATGAAAAGTTAACTTTTTTTGAAGTTAATTTCCTCTGCAATCTCTTTAAGATATATGTTGGTCTTTTGATTTGAATATATCGGAAGAACAGCATCTTTTGAGATTAAACGATAATGTTTGAAGTACTAATTTAAAATCATTTGCGCTTTATCCAAAATAGGTTTGACCCAGAATGTTAGTCTTGTCCCGATTGGTTCTTATCCGAAGTCCTCCATCATTACCTCTGAAAATGTAATTTTTATTAAGTGCCTGAATATCAATACATGACAGTTCGATATTCCAGGAAAAATAAACATATCTTTAGTTATCTCTAAACAGGGATGATAGAAGGTTCCGTCTTTAAAAATCTTATGGTAAAATTTACAAAGGGATTTCTTCTCAGCCAATCTAATTTGATTGCTGAATTTATGAGTTTCTCCAATCTGGTCAAGTGCTTCATAACGCCGTTATGATTCAGCTTGCTCTTTTTTCTTAGAAAGCATTCAAAATCACTGATGAATGCAAATGATATATCAATAAAATTCACATCTTTTGATTTCAAGGAACTTTCCAAAAATTCAAGCAAATATTTTTCTGTGGTAAAATAGTGGCTTAGAGTACACGACTTGATAACGTTGGCCATTCCCTATTATGGCAGCTCATTAAATCAACTAAAGTTTTTTGATTGTTGCCGTCCTTATAGTAATAGGTTTTTATGGCGAGAGCCGTTACGGCCTTCTTCACAAGGATTAAATGTTTTTGTTATTCCAACAGATTAAAGTAGACTTGTGTTCAATATGGGCATTGACCAGCGGGCTCTCATTTGATCTTCCGATCATTATTTTGTATTTTACTCCAATACTTAACGGGAATGACTTTACCGCCCTGATCTCTAGCTACTTGCCACTTATAGTCACTCTGGCATATAAGGGAGCGCAGCCAGATTTTATCTTCGATACGTTCTCCCAGAACGTAATTGATCTATTTGATGTTCACATAGTTCGTTGTTTAATATTCTTTAAAAAGGAAAGTCAAACCATACTTAAAGTTGAATTAACCTCACAATGGGTCTAATTCGAGGTAACCGAATAGGTCACCTAAACTTTGGTGTTAAATCAAATCATTTAAAATTCATTTATCTGAAAATCAATTATTTAAATATAATTCAATAAAATACATTAAAAGTGGTCCATTCTTGAACCCCATATCATAAAATCCTATCAATTTAGCCTGGAAGGCGATTACAAGGCCATAATCAACCTTATTTATTAGCTGGAACAGGAAACTAAATTTGGAGAGATCATAAATGTGCATTCTGAGAAAATTAAAAATTTTAGAACTGGAAAGGATTATCTCCAGGCACCAAAATTTCAAATACTGAACCAATGTAGGATGGATGATGCCTCAATTTTGGTAATACTAATTACTGTTTCATTTTTACTGAAATGTTGTTGCTGTTGAAAATAGAAACAAGGACTCTTCCTCCAAAAACCCCGAAGCTACCTTTACAGGACATTTTAAAGCCCGACTCACCAAATCGATCACATTTCCCTCCAACCCCTTCACCATGGTCATACCAGCGATTCTTGTTTTTAGAAACTATAAAAGAGGTTTGGGCTTCTGGCCTGAAAGCACTCAGAAACCAAGCTTCTTTTTCCGTTGTTTTCATGG
>JBARDR010000717.1:0-5169 GCA_049795335.1 Gelidibacter sp.
ATTTTATATGGATGAAATAAATACTACTACTAATCTGTCTGGTGGTGTACAATATTGGTTTGATGAAAACATTGCTGTAAGACTTCAATCGACTGCAAAATTTGCTACTAACCCAAAGGATCATTTATACGCCAACAACCATTTTCAACACGTCTTACAGGTAGTTTTCCGATTGTAAGCTTTGATAAAATAACCATAATAAATGGCCAACACTTCGAAAAAGTGTTGGCCATTTTCTTTTTAAAACAGTAGAGTAGATTGAGAACCTCTATTCAATTGGAATCTGGTTTATAACGAAAGCTTAAAGAGTTAAAATAACGCGCAACAGTCACATTCCCAAGTAAGATAGAGGGTTCAATAAAAATTACAGACCCCTAACTTTACTCGAGAAAACGCTTTCTTTGAAAATATTTTAATCTAAAAAACTTGGTGGAAATGGATCCCAATCTTCGATTTTATACCTCCGCAGGGATTTTGATGGAACGACAGATGAACTCTATTCACCTGCCTTTCCTAAATTTTAAGTTGCTTTATTTGTTAAGCGCCCAATATTTATGTGTAGATACAATCGGTCACCCCTCTTTTTAGGCACACGTTATAAACTAGCGGTAGAAAATCACGGATACAATACATATTTCAAACGCATTTTTTTGTATTCCGTTAATTCAGGTTCCCATCCTCCTCTGATTATAGCTTCAGGTATATCATCAATAATCTGCTGTCTAAAATCGCCGCGTCCAATTTGGATTTCAATATTGTTCATTTGATTGCTAAATTTGGATTCAAAAAATTGTTCTTTATTTGGATGTGCTTTATAAAGCTCCCTTATCCAATCAAAGTTTATTTGTTTGGTTTCTCTTAAAATCTCTGTATCATAATTTCGTAAATCAATACCATAGCACACCTCATCCATAAATATTGGTGTTTCCGCCATACCCTTTATACCCGTTGGCGTAAAGTTATACTCATAAACATCCTTATAAGCCGGACTTCCCAATACTGTAAACGGGTCATAAGTTCCTCGACCGTGATTAATGTAGACCCCTTCAAACATGCATACACTTGGGTATAATAAAATAGCCTGTTCGGAGTTTAAATTTGGTGACGGATTTACTGGGAGACCATAGCGCATGTCGTGCGCGTAGTTGGCCACTGGAATTACTTGAATATCGGCTTTGACCTTATCTTTTAGCCAGCCTTCACCATTGACCATCAACGCAAATTCACCTACCGTCAAGCCATGGGACATGGGGATTGGAAACATCCCGATACCTGATTTATAGTTCATGTCGAGCACGGGACCATCAATTAAATAACCATTGGGATTGGGACGGTCCAAAATCAATAAAGGCTTATTATTTTGTTGACAAGCTTCCATTAAACGGGCCAAAGCATTAATATTGGTATAAAAACGCACACCGACATCCTGCAAATCATAAATTAGAATATCGACATCTTGAAGGTCTTCCTGACTTGGCATGTTTTTTTTGCCATATAAAGAGATGATTGGAATTCCCGTAGACGGATCTATGGCGTCACTTACTTTTGCTCCAGCGCTCGCATCGCCCCTAAAACCATGTTCGGGTCCAAAGACTTTGACAATGTTAACCCCCAGTTTATTTAAACTGTCAACCAAATGTGTATCGCCAATAATGGACGTTTGATTTGCCAGAATAGCAACCCTCTTATTCTGTAATAAAGGAAGATATAAGTGGGTTTGCTCTGCACCAGTCCTTATTTTTTGATCTTGTGTGATATCACTATTAGACATGAATGTTGGTGCGTAAATTAACATCGCTAACATTATCATTACTGTTGTTTTCATAATTTAAGACTGTACATTGTTAAATTGGCATGTGGAATTAGATATAATTTACCCAGTAAAATAAAGGTAACAAAATTATGTACAGTCTCAAACACGTAAGTCAATTCTCGGATGTAAATATTCAGATAGCCTTGTTTAAGTTGAGGATGCCTCGTATAAGCATAGCCATGATTATTTAAAAATTACGCTTCTAAAATTTTGGGCGTTCGCTTTCATTTTGTGGTCTTCCCTCCCATTGCTGTAAACACCCTATCCACTGGTTCCCAAAGCTCTATTTTATTGCCATCAGCATCCATAATGTGGACGAATTTCCCATAATCAAATGTTTCAATAGCATCCACTATAGTCACGCCATTTGCTTTGAGTTTCTCGACCAAGCCTTCAATATTTTGAACTCTGTAATTGATCATGAATTCCTTTTTTGAAGGCTCAAAATACTTACTTCCGTTTTCAAATGGACTCCATTGTAAGTAATTGATTTCCTGAGGCCGGTTGGCATTTCTAAACTCAAAACTTGACCCCCAGTCATTGACTTCAAGTCCTAGATTTTCAGCGTACCAATCTCTTGTTTTTCCAGGATTATCAGAGAAAAAGAAAATTCCACCTATTCCTGTTACTCTCGGTGTTGTATCTTTTTCATTATTTGGTCCATGGTTTGGCTCATTGCGATCTTTCATTATTATTTATTTTTACAGTTCTAAATTTTATGCGTTATTCTTTTTGGTTCGTATAAAATCATGGCTATCGCTCTAAATACGACTCCCATAATAAATAAAAATATAACGCCGTGAATGACGTAGTTTTTATAATTAAGGTTTGCCAGGGGCTCTTCTAGAGGTTTAAGCGCTAAAAACATTATCCACAGTATTACCGTGCAGACCAAATAATTTTTCCAATACCATCCAAAATAAGCCTACTGAAACGATGATGGCCCATTTAAGTTCGATTTTTATATTTCTCATCATTAATTTTATAATACAGATTTTAATCTCGTTAATCCAGTTTGCAAATTATCTCAAATCATTTTTCAGAAGTTCATATTTTTTCTGCTTTTCGTGCCACCTTTTCAATGCGTACTGTTGCATGTTCTCAATGTTGTCTTTTTCATCTACAATTTCAAAACCAAGTAAAGTTTCTATGATATCTTCAATTGTCGTAATACCGTCCATACCCCCATAATCATCAACAACTAACGAAATATGCTCTTTTTGGAGCAATAGCTGTTCCCAAGCCTCAAATAGAGTTATGTTTTTTGGAAAAGTGGTAATATCACGTTTAATGTCTTTAAGTTTTAAATCAAACTGATCTTCAGCCAATTTCTCAAATACTAATTCACGGAAAATATACCCTGTTATGTTATCATTATTGTCTTGAAATATTGGAATTCTTGAAAAACATAAAAATTCTTTATTTTTCAGAAACTCCTGTAAAGTCATTTCCTCATTTGCCGTTACGACAACAATTCGCGGCGTCATAACAGTTTTTATTTTTAACCCTTTTAATTTTATTAAGTTCTGAATGATTATATTTTCTTTATCCAAAAATATACCCTCTTGGGTACCGATACTTGCTAATGCTGAAATTTCTTCCCTGCTGGTTGTTAAATTAGGTTTTTCTCTCGATAGCATTCTTGTCAGTATAGAGGATAGCCAGACTAAAGGATAAATAATAAAAATCATCCCCTTAATAATTTTGGATGAGAAGCCGACTAATTCCCTATTATAATTTGTACCTATGGTTTTTGGAATAATTTCAGTAAAAACTAAGATTAAAAGCGTAAATATGGCAGACACAATCCCTAAATAAGCGTCTCCAAATACTACTGCGGCCTGGGCACCAACTCCAGCCGCTCCAACGGTATGGGTCACAGTGTTCAAAGACAATATTGCCGATATGGGTTTATCGATGTCTACTTTGAGTTTAATCAGTGCACTTGCATTTTTGTCACCAAATTCAGATTTTGATTTCAAAAAAGAAACGGGGGTAGATAATAAGACCGCCTCCACAATGGAACACAAAAATGAAACTAGTAGAGCAACTAAAAGATAAATTAATAATAGTGTCATAGGGCTAATTAGTTTTTTCAATTATTCTTTCAACGGCATTTTTTAAGAAGTTGTCGTTGTTATTAAGATGAAATTCATGAAATATCTATCCCTTGATACAACTGGGAGATATATGTATCAGTTACATAACAAAGATAACCGATTTGCATGGTTTCAAGTTTATTAAATGAGCTCTCATTTTAGAATAAACAAAATTAATGTCAGTGGTAAACCGACCTTAAGAAAATCGCTGAATTTAAATTAGCCAAGGTCGAAATAGGGAGATGGTTCAATCGATCCAGGATTTGAACGCTCCCAATATAATGTCAATTGCAAGGATTGGAAAGTGGGCCTCTAAAAGACCAATTGGAGTAGATTGGCTGATTTGTAAATTATTTTCAACAATTATGGTTTGATGGTCATTTTTGAATGATGAGACCATCCTTTATAAAGGATTTCCAATAGTCGGATCAGGTTTATTGAAATCTAGAGGAGTGGAAAAAGACATCCATATTATAAATTTTTAAAACATGCAACTTTAAATTTTAAGTATCAATGAAATAATGCGTATTTCTTTTTAAAATTACGATTGTTCTTGGAACGCTCAGCCTTGGGCTTCCCAAGTCTATCTTTAAGTGGAGTCAAACTATATTTGTTATAAAAGATTTCACATTTGCGGAAATACGAACGTAAAGTTCTATTTCATTATTTTTTGCACAGGAAGCGTTTATCCAGAATAGGATGGAGAATATTTTTGAAATCGCCATAGTTCTATGAGCGAACGGCTAAATATTTGTTAGACAAGAGTCAAATCAACTATGCAATAGTTTTAACAAATCGGCCGACAGTGTTGACCGCACTTTTTTTGTAGACCGAATTATGGTTCAGATATATCAAATATAAGGACTTTATAGGATGCTCCTAAAATTGAAAAAACCATGCAAAACATAATGTTTGCATGGTTTCGATGCTATTTGAAATAGCGTTTAGTGACCACGAAGGGATTCAAACCCAATGTGCCAAGCCTTGATTTTATTGGATCTTTATGATTAGGTGTTTTGATTACTAACCGAATAGCTACCTTTTTCCTTAATATCAAATGTCATTAATTGACTTCAATCTCAATACAAAGATACAATTTCAAACGATCATAAACAAAGTCTAAAAAGTCATAAATCAAATTAAATTGATCAAATCTCCAGTGTTCATTATAATATTCCTTTACCAAAAAAGGGTTAGAAATTAGTTAACTAACCCAAGTATATTTTTTGACTTACAAATATAATGAGACAGTGACAC
>JBARDR010000718.1:0-1674 GCA_049795335.1 Gelidibacter sp.
CGCTTATTATAGTGAAGCGCATAGTTATGATGAAATGGTTTCGCGAGGCGTGTTTTACGAGATTGTAGATAGTGTAAGGAATAGATCTGAAAGAAAACTTTAAAACATGGTTGCCGAAATTAAAAAAAGCACGCCTAATCCAAGACATACCTATCAGGTCATTTCAGCTTATAAAACTTTAGTGGAAGCGGCCAACCAGATTTCTGAAGCAAAAAACATCGACCTCATCGTCATGGGAACCACTGGAAAATCAAATCATCGCAGTTTGAAATTTGGAAGCAATACCTTTGAAATTTTAAAGACTGTAAAATGCCCGGTTTTGGCAATCCCCTCTCACTATAAGATGACGGGATTGAAGAATATATTGTTTCCTACAGATTATAGGGTAATGTATAAGGTACGAGAGTTAAAGCTGTTGAACACTTTGGCAGAGTCTTACAGAAGTCTTATTACGGTTCTCCATATTTCCAAAAACAAAAAACTGACGGTTAAACAAGGGGAAAACCAAGCTTTTATTAACAATGCCGTCAAGAGTACAGAGGTTGATTATTGTATTGAAAATTATAAAGACATCGCCTTAGGCATTCAGGAGTATATAAAAACTAAAGACATAGAACTGTTGGTTATGGTGAATACCCGTCACTCATTTTGGGAGAGAATTCTGCTTGAATCGACTATAGATCACGTCGGAATCGATCTGAAAATTCCGTTGTTGGTTCTACAAAATGCTACACGTTCTTACAAGTGAAATAAAATTTAGACTTATGAAAAACATTCTTTTGCCCACCGATTTTTCAGATAATTCTTGGAATGCCATAAAATATGCCCTAAAACTTTATAAGAATGAACCGTGCACCTTTCATTTATTTCATGCCTATACACCTATTATCCACAATATAGATTATATGCTTATGGCGCCCGCTCAATTTGGTCTGAGTGATCCCATGGAAGATGCTGCAAAGGTAAGTTTGAGCAAACTTGTAGCGCAAATTTTAAATGAATTTGGTGCCAATCCAGACCATGCATTTAAAACCATAGCGCGTTTTGATACCTTGGCTTCAGGAGTTAGAGACCTCATTCAAGAGCTTCAAATTCATCTTATTGTCATGGGAACGAAAGGCGCAAGCGGAGCGAAGGAGGTCCTTTTCGGTTCTCAGACGGTACAGGTTTTTAACACTATTACCTGTCCCATTCTGGCAATCCCCTCTGCTTTTGAGTATGACGCACCTCACGAAATATTGTTTCCAACGGACTTAGAAATCAATTTTGAAAACGTACATTTAGAGGTTCTTAAGGGATTGGCAACCACCAATAATTCAAGAATAAATGTGTTGCATGTGTTTAGCGGCAATGAATTAACAAAGGCGCAAATTGATAACCAAAATCAACTCGCGACCTTATTTGAAGGTGCAGCCTATCTGTTTCATGACGTTGGTGCTATGGAACTCACTGAGGCCATAAATGAATTTCAGGTCAAACACAAAATTAATCTATTGGCCATGGTCAATAATAAACACTCGCTTTTCGAGAATCTATTTTTTAAAAATGCAATTCGTCAGATTGGTTTTCACTTAAATATTCCATTTCTGGTCATACCAAACATAAAATCAAAGAACTCATGACAACTAAAAAATTAAATATTTTAGTACCAACCGACTTTTCAGACAACGCAGC
>JBARDR010000719.1:0-5051 GCA_049795335.1 Gelidibacter sp.
GTAAAAGGACACGTAACAGATGCCAGTGGCCAACCTCTTCCAGGCGCCAATGTGATTATTGTAGGCACATCAACTGGGACGGTAACAGACTTTGACGGAAACTATACTTTAAACGCTTCTCAAAAACCACCATTTTCTATTCAAGTAAGTAGTGTTGGTTTTGAAACTACTACAAAGCAAGTGACCGCAACAACTCAAACCCTTGATTTCAAACTGAACGAAGGTACATCTTTGGATGAAGTAGTTATTTCTGCTTCAAGAACGCCAGAGCGCGTTTTCGAATCGCCAGTAACTGTTGAAAGGTTTGGTCTTAAAGAAATCAATAATACGGCTTCTGCCGGTTTCTACGACGGATTGGAAAACCTAAAAGGTGTTGACGTCAACATGAACAGTTTAACCTTTAAATCGATCAACACCAGAGGCTTTGCCACCTTTGCCAACACGCGTTTTATGCAATTGGTAGATGGCATGGACAACGCTGCGCCAGCTTTAAACTTCCCAATTGGCAACTTAGTGGGGATGAACGAAACGGACGTACTCAGTGTTGAAATCCTTCCGGGCGCGGCTTCTGCATTATACGGAGCGAATGCCTTTAACGGGATTCTTTTTATGCGTAGTAAAAGCCCTTTCGATTTTCAAGGCATTAGCGGCTACCATAAACAAGGATTTACATCTCAAGATGCTGGTGGAGATAACACCTACAGAGATTCTGGCCTAAGAATGGCTTATAAATTCAACGATTACTTCGCAGCAAAAGTTAACTTCGGGTGGTTAAAAGGAACTGACTGGACCGCTAACAATTATGGTGGAAAACCTGGAAGTGGAGCTACACGAGCGAGTTTAGATTATGATGGCTATAATATTTATGGTGATGAAGTGTCAACTAATATTAACGGTGTTGCACAAACCTTAGAAAAAATGGGCATCATTCCTGCAGGCGCTAGTGCAATAGTACCTTCTGTTGTTGTGAGCAGAACTGGTTATGAAGAGCGTGATTTAACAAATTATAACGCAGAAAGTATTAAGGCTGACTGGGGCCTTTATTTACGCCCATGGGCCAATGACTTTGAAATCCAATATGTTGGTAAAATAGGGACAGGTAGTACGATTTACCAAGGAACTAACCGATACAACATCAATGGTTTTACACAACAGCAGCATAAAATCGAATTAAAAAATGATAACTTCTTTGTAAGAGGATATGTGGTTGCAGATAAAGCTGGAGATTCATACGACATGGTATTTACCGGAATAAACGTGAACAGAGCATGGAAAGATGATAATACATGGTTTGGAGAGTATGCCGGCACTTATTTACAGTCCACTCTGGGCGGGGCTACAGATGCTCAAGCCCATGCCTTAGCAAGACAAGTTGCTGAGACAGGACGTCTAATACCAGGTACACCAGAATTTAAATCGGCTTTTAATACCGTTATTAGTAATCCAGATTTAGGAATGGGCTCTCAATTTAGAGATGCTTCCAAATATTATCATGCAGATGCCAATTACAACTTCACCCACTTATGGAACGTGATTGACATTCAAGTGGGTGGATCTTACAGACAATACAATTTGAATTCATTCGGAACTATTTATACTGACTTTGATGGTCCGATTGATTATTCTGAATATGGCGCTTATACGCAATTACAGAAGGAGTTGATTCTTAGTGGCGATATGAAAGTAAAGTTAACAGGATCTTTACGCTATGACAAATCGGAGTTTTTTGACGGATTTTTATCCCCACGACTATCTGCAGGTTTGACCGTGAATCAAAACCATAACATCAGAGCTTCTGTACAAACAGGATTTAGAAATCCAACCACTCAAGATTTATTCATAGGTCTAGATGCTGGTAGAGCAATTTTAGTTGGTTCTGCACCTTCTAACCTTGACCGCTACGTTAGAACCTATGACATCAGTACGGCTGGTCAAGTAGGATTCGGACAACCCGCAACGATTACCCAAGTTGGTGGAGCAGGCTATACCAATTCCTATTTGGCATCTTCGGTTCAAGCTTTTGCAGCGTCAGGAAACCCAGCACTTTTAGAGGTTGGTAATCCTGACCTTGTTCAACCTGAAAAAATTACTTCGGCAGAAATTGGTTACCGTGGCAAGGTCAATAAAATTGTTTTTGACATGAGTGTTTACTATAACAAATACAAAGATTTTATTTCAAGTGAAGTGGTTATTGCACCATTCTATGGCACCGCTGGAGATGGCGGATTATCAATCATGGCTATAGCAAATGGTGATTATCAAACCTATTCACTCTACACAAACTCTCAAGCAGATGTTAACTCATACGGTGGATCAATCGGCTTAGAAACTAAAGTTTTTGGAAACTTTGATTTAGGAGGGAGCTATACGTACACCAAACAAGATTTTGATCAAGCAGCATTCCCTGATTTCAAAACAAGTTTTAATACTCCATTACACAAAGCAAAAGTTAACTTTGGTAACACGGAATTGTTTAAGAATTTCGGATTCAACGCTGCATGGAGATGGAGTGACAAATACTTCTGGCAAGCTACATTTGGAGATGGTCACATCCCTGCATACCATACACTTGATGCTCAGCTAAACTTAACTGTGCCTTCTTTGAAATCAATCTTTAAGGTAGGTGCAACCAATGTTCTTGGTGAGGAGTACTTTACGGCGATTGGTACTGGTTCTATTGGTTCTATGTACTATGTATCTTGGACTATCAATAACTTCTAAAAAAAAATACAATGAAAAATCTAAAATATTTACTGCTGTCCGCTCTCTTAGTTGTTTTTACAGCGTGTAGTGACGATGAGTATGATTACACCCCTGACGCTGAACCATTACCAGAACTAACCGCTGGTTCAGCCAACTTTTCAAATTATGTAGCTGTTGGAGCCTCTTTTACAGCAGGATACAGTGATGGCGCGGTGTTTATTGCCAGTCAAACCAATTCGTTTCCAAATATTTTAAATCAAGAATTCTCAAATGCAGGTGGTGGCTCTTTTACACAACCGTTAATGAAAGATAATATTGGAGGTTTACTTTTTAGCGGTAAGGTCATTGCTAATCCGAGATTATTTTTCAACGGCAGTGGTCCTGAAATGTTGGCAGCAACACCCACAACAGAAGTCACTAATGCACTCACTGGACCATTTAATAACATGGGAGTTCCTGGCGCGAAAAGTTTTCATTTTGTAGCTCCTGGCTATGGAAATCTAGCTGGCGTTCCAATTGGAAAAGCTAATCCATATTTTGCTAGGATGGCCTCAAGCGCAAGCACCACAATTATAGGAGATGCAGTCGCGCAAAACCCTACATTTTTCACACTTTCTGAAGTTGGTGGGAACGATGTTTTAACGTATGCGACTTCAGGTGGCACCGGCGTATACCAAGAAGGGAATTTGGATCCGGCCACTTACGGCGGAAACGATATTACTGATCCAAATGTTTTTGCAGCTACTTTTCAAGCATCAGTTACCGCCCTTACCGCTAATGGCGCAAAAGGTGTAGTGACTAACGTACCATATATTACAAGCTTACCACATTTCACAACAGTACCATATAATCCACTTAGTCCAGCTAATCCATCCTTCGGACCACAAATCCCAATGTTGAACTCAATTTTTGGAGCTTTAAATCAAATTTTTGAGGTCATCGATCCATCTCGAGTGATTCTATTCTCGCAAACTGCGGCGAGTGCCGTGGTTATCTATGATGAGGATTTAACTAATATCGCTCCTCAAATTGCGGGTGCCCTAAATGCTAGTCCAACATTTCCTGCATTTATTGCACAGTTTGGTTTACCGCCTCAAGCAGCGCCATTAGTGGCAGGTCTATTGGCAAACACATACGGACAAGCCAGACAAGCCACAAAAAACGACTTATTGGTTTTACCAAGTAGCACCGTTATTGGCACCGTTAACATGACTTCACTACAGGCATTGATGGGACAAGGTCTATCTCAAGAATTGGCAGGTCAATTTTCAGTAGAAGGTGTAACCTTGCCTTTAGCAGACAAATGGGTCTTAACGCCTCAAGAACAATTGAATGTAAAAACCGCTACAGACTTATACAATCAAACCATTGAAGTAGTAGCCAATCAATATGGTTTAGCGATTGTAGATTTTAAATCCATTTTGCAAACCGCATCCACTACGGGCTATACCGACGGTAAATTTAAATTTACCACAAAATTGGTTACAGGTGGTCTTGTAAGTTTAGATGGCATCCATTTAACATCAAGAGGCTATGCCGTCATGGCAAACGCGTTTTTAAAAGCTATTGATGCCAAGTATGGCTCCAATTTTGTAGCAGCTGGCGTTACAGCAGATGCAGGAGAATACCCAACAAACTATAGCGCAACTTTTAGATAAAATCGAATTAAAATTATATTATAAAACACCTTTCTAAAGAAGGTGTTTTTTTATGCTTAAAAAAGGCTTAAAAGGACTTCCCTTTTTAATTAAAAACATATATCTTTGCAGCGCGAAAAATAACAGACTCAACATGTTTGGGTAAAGATGTTTTCGTATATTATTCAATTCAACATTAAACATATAAGTAATGTCAAAAGTTACAGGTAAAGTTGCACAAATCGTTGGTCCAGTTATCGACGTAGCGTTTGAAGCGGGTTCAGAGCTTCCAAAAATCTATGATTCTTTAGAAATTAAAAGACCTGACGGTTCTTTATTGGTACTAGAAGTACAATCTCATATCGGTGAAGATTCTGTTCGTACCATTGCGATGGATTCTTCTGACGGATTGAGCAGAGGTACTGAAGTAGTTGCTACTGGCGCTCCAATTCAAATGCCAATTGGTGATGATGTTTACGGACGTTTGTTTAATGTTATTGGTGATGCGATCGATGGATTAGGCGATTTACCTAAAGCTGGTAACGCCGGTTTACCGATCCACAGACAGGCACCAAAATTTGAAGATCTTTCAACTTCTACAGAAGTTTTATTCACAGGTATCAAAGTTATCGATTTGATTGAGCCTTATGCAAAAGGTGGTAAAATTGGTTTATTTGGTGGTGCTGGTGTTGGAAAAACTGTATTAATCCA
>JBARDR010000720.1:0-7189 GCA_049795335.1 Gelidibacter sp.
GCTTTCGATCGTTTTTTTCGATTTATAGGACGAGTTTTCAATGGAATATTTGGAGTAATTCTGTTGTTTCTGTTCTTTATCCAAAAGCATTTTTTGAAATTTGTTGCAATTGTTGTTATAGGCTTAATTATAGGTGCCATTATAGATTTTAAAAAGGAACCTGAATATATTTCGACAATGGTCATTGAACCTAATTTTAATAGTGTTCAACAACTCTATAATAATGTTGGATTTTACAATGAGTTGGCTAAATCTAAAGATTCTTTGGCTCTTTCTGAAGCTTTGAATATTTCGGAAAAAGAAGCCTCCTCTATAAAAAAATTCAGCGTGGAGTCCTATTCGGATGAAAATCAGAAGATTTTATTATTTGATGAATTTGTTCGCAGTTTGGATAGCACAACTAAAAAAACGATCAATATGAAATCGTATCTTGAGAATTTTAATTCTTTGGATGCTCGATTTCATACTATATCCGTCGTAGCAACGGATAATGCCGTTGCCAAAAAAATTCAGCCTGCCATTATTTCCTCGATTTCAAATAACAGCTATTTTAATCTGCAAAAAGATATTAGCGATATTAATATTAATCTACAAGACAGTCTTTATAATAAACAAATTACAGAAATAGATTCTTTACAGTTGTTATATAAAAGGGTCATGCTTAAAGAAGCTGAGCGTTCATTACAAGGAACAAACATCAGCCTTGGCGAAAGTGGCGCACAGAATAACAAGGAGCTTTCATTAATCAATAAAATGGAGGATTTAAAATTGGGACTTGTAGAGCTAAACAATGAACGCGGTAATAAGTCCAGTATTTTAAACGTAATTTCTGATTTTCCTAGAAAAGGAGTTCAGGAGAAAGGAATTTTAAAAAGCTATAAGTTTCTCATACCTGTTTTATTCTTAATCTTAGCGGCGCTCGTGTCATTATTATTATCATTAAACAAGTTCCTTAAAAATCATAATAGAAAAAATAAGACATGAAAATTTTAATTACTGGAGGTGCGGGTTTTATTGGATCTCATGTGTTGCGATTGTTTCTAAATAAATATCCCGATTATCATATCTATAATTTAGACTTATTGACCTATGCCGGTAATTTGGAGAATTTAGAAGATATTGAAAACAAGTCCAATTATAGTTTTATTCAGGGCGATATTACTGACCAAGTTTTTATAAACGACTTATTTGAAAATCATAAGTTTGAAAATGTTATCCATCTAGCAGCAGAATCTCATGTAGATCGCTCGATAGAAAACCCATTAGCCTTTGTGAAAACCAATGTTATGGGCACCATGAATTTATTGAATGCCTTTAAAACGCTATGGAAAGACAATTTTAAAGACAAGCTCTTTTACCATATCAGTACTGATGAAGTTTACGGGAGCTTAGGCCAAGAAGGATTGTTCACGGAAGACACGTCTTATGACCCAAACTCTCCATATTCCGCTTCAAAAGCAAGCTCAGATCATTTTGTTAGGGCTTATGGAGCAACCTATGGAGTGCCGTATATTATAACCAACTGTTCGAATAATTATGGGCCTAATCAGTTTCCGGAAAAATTAATTCCATTGTTTATAAATAACATCATCCATAAAAAGCCACTTCCAATTTATGGTGATGGCAACTATACAAGAGACTGGTTATTTGTAATTGACCATGCAAACGCTATTGATATAGCATTTCATCAAGGAGAAATTGGAGAGACTTATAATATTGGA
The DNA here is from genome assembly GCA_049795335.1 of Gelidibacter sp. Lineage (GTDB taxonomy): Bacteria > Bacteroidota > Bacteroidia > Flavobacteriales > Flavobacteriaceae > Gelidibacter. Next base: position 1,722 of record JBARDR010000720.1, read on the forward strand.
GGTCTTAATGAGTGGAAAAATATCGATTTAGTTAAAGTGTTATGCGCTCAAATGGATGAGGAATTGAATCGGGAAAAAGGCACTTCCGAAAAATTAATTACCTATGTAAAAGATCGTCCAGGACATGATTTAAGATATGCCATTGATGCCTCAAAGATTACTAAGGAATTAGGTTGGTATCCCTCAGTAAACTTTGAACAAGGATTACAACAAACGATTCGCTGGTATTTGGATAATGAAAAGTGGCTAAAAAATGTGACGAGTGGCGACTATCAAAACTATTATAAAAATCAATATAATTAGAGAATGAAAGGGATTGTTTTAGCTGGAGGTTCTGGTACGAGATTACATCCGTTGACCTTGTCTGTTAGTAAGCAATTAATGCCTATTTATGACAAACCAATGATCTATTATCCTCTTTCTACTTTAATGTATGCAGGCATAAAAGAAATACTCATTATTTCTACTCCAAAAGATTTACCACTATTTCAAGATTTATTAGGCGATGGGAAAAAGTATGGCTGTAGATTTGCATACGCGACACAAGAACATCCAAATGGCCTAGCTGAAGCTTTTATTATTGGTGCTGATTTTATAGGAAATGACAAGGTTGCACTTATTCTTGGTGATAATATTTTTTATGGCACTGGTCTTTCAAAGCTTTTACAAGCCAATAATAAGCCTGAAGGAGGTATCATTTACGCTTATCGAGTAAATGACCCAGAGCGCTATGGCGTCGTTGAGTTTGATAGCTTGGGTCAAGTCATTTCTATTGAAGAGAAACCTGAAAAGCCTAAATCCAATTATGCGGTGCCAGGTATATATTTTTATGATAATTCGGTGATTGATATTGCTAAAAACATACTTCCAAGCCAAAGAGGTGAGCTTGAAATAACAGATGTTAACCAAGTATATCTCAAACAAGGGAGGCTTAGTGTAAGTATTCTCGATAGAGGTACAGCATGGCTTGATACAGGTACGTTCCAATCGCTTATGCAGGCCTCTCAATTTGTAGAAGTTATAGAAGAACGTCAAGGGCTTAAAATAGGAGCTATAGAAGGTGCAGCTTATGAGATGGGCTATATCAATAAAGACCAATTTAAAGCCTTAGCACAACCCTTATTAAAAAGCGGCTATGGCAAGAATTTATTAGGGTTGCTTAATAATAAATAATGATTATTAAAAAAACAAAATTGGAAGGCTGTTATACTTTAGAACCTAAAATTTTTAAAGATAAAAGGGGCTATTTTTTAGAGAGTTATAACCAAAGAGTATTTAATGAATTAGTAGGACAAGACATTACATTTGTTCAAGACAACGAATCGTTATCTTCTAAAGGTGTTTTAAGAGGCCTACATTATCAAAGAGGAGACTTTGCCCAGGCGAAGTTAGTTCGGGTTATAAAAGGAGTCATTTTAGATGTAGTGGTTGATGTTAGGAAAGGCTCTCCCACATTTGGAGAACATTTATCTTTGGAATTGTCGGAAAAAAACAAAAAACAATTATTCATACCGCGGGGTTTTGCTCATGGCTTTGTTGTATTAAGTGAAACAGCATTGTTTTCATATAAATGTGATAATTTTTATAATAAAGGTTCGGAAGCAGGTATTATTTATAAGGATATCATATTGAATATTGATTGGAAATTATCAGAAAGAGAGTTAGTCATTTCTGACAAGGATCAGGAACTACCAACCTTTGAAAATGTTTTCAAATGAAAAAAACAGTTCTTGTCACAGGTGGGAACGGTCAATTGGGACAATGCATCCAAAGTATTGCTGAGCAGTATTCAACATTGGATTTTCTTTTTGTCGACAAAAACATCCTTGATATTACAAATGCTGCCGCTGTTTTAAAGTTTTTTGAAATACATCCTATTGATTGGTGCATTAATTGCGCCGCTTATACTGCAGTAGATAATGCTGAGGTAAATGAAGAATTGGCTTATCAGGTGAATGTTATTGGAGCAAGAAATATAGCTCAAGCCTGTCAAAAAAACAATAGTAAATTAATTCATATATCTACTGATTTTGTATTTGATGGCTCAAATTCCAAACCTTACAAAGAGGCAGATAATGTTAATCCGCAAGGTGTTTATGCACGCACTAAACGCAATGGAGAAATAGAAGTAAAGGATACTTGCTCATCTTCTTTTATTATTAGAACTTCATGGTTATATTCTGAATTCGGCCATAATTTTATGAAAACGATGTTGAGGTTGGCTTCAGAAAGAGATTTATTGACCGTTGTAAATGATCAAATAGGAAGTCCGACTTATGCGATAGATTTGGCAGAAGCGCTTATGCAAATTATCCTAAAAAACAAAGACAATTACGGTATTTTCCATTATTCCAATCAAGGTGAGAGTAGTTGGTTTGAGTTTGCAAAAAGTATTTTTAACCTAACTAACAGCCATATTACCTTAAAACCAATTCTTACCAAAGACTATTTTACCTTAGCTAAAAGACCAAAATATAGTGTTTTGGATACTTCTAAAATATCTGAAGAATTTAGCCTTAAAATCCCATTTTGGGAAGATAGTTTAGGCAAGGCGTTGTCTAAAGTTAAATAAACCATAGACTACAGTATAAACATTGGGAGCATGTATTTCAAAGGGTTCGGTTAAATCACCTTAATAAAAAGGGGACTCAATGAGTTATTCTTAAAAAGCATCATCTTCTGAGTCATTCAATTCTCTTTCAATAGTTTTAAAATATAGTTCTGTCATTTGTCTTGATGTTTAGTTCAGCTATTATCAATCAAAATAGTTGCAAAAACGGAATACTATCGTATTTTTGCTCACACTTAATTTAAAACTTATTGAATGTTTAGTTTGAACGGAAAATCACTTTTAATTACTGGAGGAACAGGTTCTTTAGGAAAAGCCTTAACACAACACATACTCTCCAAATATCCTGAAATTAGAAGGTTGATTATTTATTCTAGAGACGAGCAGAAACAGTTTCAAATGGCTCAAGAATTTCCTGAATCTAAATATCCTCAAATACGTTTTTTTATTGGAGATGTTAGAGATAGAGAGCGTTTACTCAGAGCGTTTCAAGGAGTTGACGTTGTAATTCATGCAGCGGCCATGAAACATGTCCATATTGCAGAATATAATCCAGATGAATGCATTAAAACCAATATTGGAGGTGCAGAAAATGTTGTGGATGCTTGTTTTAAAACGAAGGTGGAACGTGTTGTGGCACTTTCAACGGACAAAGCTTGTGCGCCAATTAATCTTTATGGTGCAACCAAACTAACCTCAGACAAATTGTTTATTGCTGCCAATAATATAAAAGGAGAAAATCCTATTCGTTTCTCAGTGGTGAGGTATGGTAATGTGATGGGATCAAACGGATCAGTTATTCCTTTTTTTATAAACAAAAAGAAAACAGAGAATGTGCTACCTATAACTGATTCTAATATGACGCGTTTTAATATCTCGCTCCAAGGAGGTGTGGATATGGTCATGCATGCTTTAGAACATGCCTGGGGTGGAGAATTGTTTGTGCCTAAAATACCATCCTACAAAATTATGGATGTCGCGGAAGCCATTGGTCCGAATTGTGAAAAACTAATTGTTGGTATTAGGCCAGGCGAGAAAGTACATGAAGAAATGATTACTACATCAGATTCTTTTTACACCTACGATCTGGGTAAATATTATACAATTCTGCCTCCAATGCATCAATGGAGTTTGGACGAGTTTGTAAAAGCGTTTAATGCTAAAAAAGTACCAAATAGCTTTAGTTACAACTCTGGAGATAATGAAGAGTGGGAAACCGTCGAAAGTTTACGGAGTCTTATTAAAGAGCATGTTGATGAAAACTTTGTAATCTAATGGCACACAATCCTATTCCATATGGACGTCAAAATATCACTCAAGAAGATATTGATGTCGTTATAGAAAACTTGAAATCTGATTATTTAACGCAAGGCCCTAAAATTTTAGAGTTTGAAAAAGCCTTCGCTAATTATGTTGGTAGTAAATATGCTGTAGCTGTGTCCAATGGTACAGCTGCGCTGCATTTGTGTACGCTAGCCCTTGATGTAAAAGAAGGCGATAAGGTTATTACCACACCGATAACATTTGCGGCGTCTGCCAATTGTGTTCGCTATTGTGGTGGTGAAGTGATATTTGCCGATATCGATCCACAAACTTATTTGATTGATTATGACGCTGTAAAGCTTCTCCTTGAAGCCTCTCCAGAAGGAACTTACAAAGGGATTATTCCTGTTGATTTTGCTGGAAGATCAGTTGATTTAGAAAAGTTTAATTCACTTGCAAAAAAACATAATCTATGGATCATTGAAGACGCTTGCCATGCTCCTGGAGGCTTTTTTAAAGATAGTCATGGAGCCGAACAAAATTGTGGAAATGCAAGTTTTGCAGATTTAGCTATTTTTTCTTTTCATCCCGTTAAACATATTGCCACTGGCGAGGGGGGCATGATTACAACAAATGACAAAGCCTTATATGATAAATTGATGGGCTTGCGTACACATGGTATTACAAAAGATGAAAATCTATATCAAAACACTCCGGATTTCGCTTCTGGTCAAGAAGATCAAAACGATTATCCAGGTTGGTATATGGAAATGCAAGCCTTAGGGTTTAATTATAGAATTACTGATTTTCAATCTGCGTTAGGATTGTCACAGTTGAAAAGGGCAGATTCAGGTCTGGAACGAAGACGTCAGATTGCTAAAACCTACGCTAAAGCTTTTGAGAACAATAACAATATTATAGGTCAATCTGGCATTGTTGAAGGTCATGCTTATCATTTATATATTATTGAAGTTAATGATCGTGTGGGACTTTACAATTTCCTAAGGTCACATCATATTTATGCTCAAATACACTACATTCCATGTCATTTAATGCCTTATTACAGACAATTTGGATGGAATGAGGGTGATATGCCAAATGCAGAAACTTATTATAAACACTGTATAAGTTTGCCAATGTACCCAACATTAACAAACGAAGAACAAGCTTTTGTGATTGAAAAAATATTAGAGTACACAAAAGCATAAGTTTAAGGTTCAACAATTTTTTGTGAACAATTGTAATGATAAAAAAATTGATATTAGGCACCGTGCAATTAGGTTTAGATTATGGCATAAATAACCGATCTGGCAAACCTACGCATGAAAAAGCATGTGAAATATTACATTGTGCGTACGATAACGGCATCAGAATTTTGGATACGGCAGAAGCCTATGGTAATTCTCAAGAAGTAATAGGGGCATTTTTAAAGGAAAACCCTGAAAAACAATTTCATGTCATATCTAAATTGACTGCAAACCATGGTTTGTTAAAAAATGAATTGTTTGATCACATCGCTGAAAATCTGAAAATATTGTCATTAGACCAACTTTATGGCTACATGTTTCATAATTACAACAGCTTTAAAACAAGCACTTTTTTGTATGATGAAGTACTACAATCTAAGGCTTTAGAC
>JBARDR010000721.1:0-6492 GCA_049795335.1 Gelidibacter sp.
GGAATGGCCAATGAGCGTGAGTTTATTTGGATTAATTTCGGCATAAAAAGGATTTTCCGCAGAAAGTAAAAATGTGATGAGATCGTCCAAATCTTCCAATTCTTTAGAATAGTTGTTTTCGCCAAAGGCCTTCAAATCAGGGAAATCAATTGGTTGTTCCATTGTGCCACCATTATGTGAAAAATTGAATTTCACAAAAAGGAAACCGGCTTTTGAAAATGCTTCTGCCACCAAATTCCAAGCGCCCCAATCTTTAAATCCTTTGTAACCATGGCAAAAAATGACCAAAGGTTTTTGAGCGCTCGTTGATTTGTAAAACGCATCCCAAAGGATTGGTTTTTTGCCTGGCCTGTATAGAATGTTGTTTTTGTATTTCATGATACTTATAAAAATAGGGGATTATTTTCGTTTATTAATAATAAGGATGGGCTTCATATTGTAAAGTATCCTTTTTATTAATGATGTGTTTCAGTCTGCAGTCATAATGTTTGCGCGGTCAAATATTAGAGTCTTTTTTTGTGACTTTTATCCTAGGTTTTCTGTATTCTGACTAAAATGTTAATGCTTAATTGTTTGTGTTATTAATTCTAGCTATTTTAAACAAAAAAACAGGCGTATTTAATAGTGTGTCCAAAAAATACATATATTTGACTTAGTGAATTCATAACCATTTGTAATAAAGCACATGTGTTTTGTCGTAGAATATTGCCCGTAGCGAATTGCTTTTAGTTGTAAATTCACTTTTATCTATACATTTACACCATAATGATGGTATATAACAAGAAAATTTTAGCCTCAGTCTTATTCTTATTAATAAGTTTTGTTTGTTCGGCTGTTCAACATGAAAAAGGGCCGCCACAACCATCCCCTATGGGAGGGCCAGGTCCACCAGGTCTTCCAATTGATGGTGGGCTCATATTTTTTTTTATTGCCGCAATTATTTTCGGTGTTTATATGACCATAAAACTTTCCAAGAAATCAACTTAGATCTTAAGCTCATATAGTCTTTTGATATACTTGCCTAAAACATCAAATTCTAAATTCACAACGCTGTTTTCCTTTAAGAATTTAAAAGTGGTGTATTCATAAGTATATGGAATGATGGCCACGCTAAATTCATTTTTTTTGCTGTTCACAACGGTTAAGCTTACACCATTTACCGTAATGGAACCTTTTTCAATGGTAATGTTGTTTAATGAGGTATCATATTCAAAAGTGAATAACCAACTCCCGTTTTGAAATTCAACAGATTTGCAAATTGCTGTTTGGTCCACATGGCCTTGTACAATATGTCCATCCAATCTTTCACCAAGTTTCATCGCGCGTTCTAAATTAACTTGATCTCCAACTTTTAAACTGCTTAAATTGGTTTTGCTCAGCGTTTCTCTAATAGCCGTTACCGTGTAAAATGGAAAGTATAAAGACGTTACCGTTAAACAAACGCCGTTATGAGAAATGCTTTGATCTACCTTTAATTCTGTAGTGAAATTGCTTTTTAATGTGATGTGAAGATTATCATCATCTTGCTCTAATTTTGTAATAACCCCTAAATCTTCAATGATTCCAGTAAACATATTGTCGAATAATTAGTTAAATTTGCATTTGTACAATGGTTTACAAAGATAAGACTTTAATGAAGATTTCAGGATAGCGTCTTGTTTGGAAAAGGATTTTATCAAAATGCGATTGTAAGAACTAATTAAAATTAAGATGAAAAGAGAAGGGTTAATTAGAGTAGGGATTTCAATTGGTGATTTAAATGGCATTGGTGCTGAAATCATTGTAAAAACTTTTGAGGATGTAAGAATGCTTGAGTTTTGCACGCCTATAATTTTTGCTTCCATAAAAACCATGTCTTTTTTTAAAAAGCATTTTGACAGTGCTATTAATTTTCATGGCATTAATGATATGAGCCAGGTTCTTGAAAGTAGAGTCAATGTTTTGAATGTTTGGAAAGAAAATGTTGACATCGCTTTTGGAGAAGAAGATTTGAAAGCTGGAGAATATGCCTTTAAATCCTTGGAGAAGGCCGCTGAAGCTTTGAAAAATGACGATATTGATGTCTTAGTCACTGCGCCAATTAATAAATTGACCATTCAATCCGATAGTTTTAAATTTCCAGGGCATACCGATTATTTGGCCAAGGAACTCGGAGGAAACAGTCTCATGTTTATGGTCACTGAAGAACTTAAAGTGGGCTTACTTACAGATCATGTTCCTGTTAAGGATGTGCCGCAATATATAACGGCAAAGCTTATTGAGCAAAAGGTGCAGACCGTTTATGACTCGTTAATCCAAGATTTCAGAATCAGTAAACCAAAAATTGCTGTTTTGGGTATCAATCCACATGCTGGAGATAATGGTGTGATTGGTGACGAAGACGAGAAAGTTTTAAAGCCTACACTTCTAAAAATCAGAGAAAAAGGAAAATTAGTCTATGGGCCGTATTCAGCCGATAGTTTCTTCGGATCTAAAAACTATAAGAATTTTGATGCTATTATTGCGTCCTATCACGATCAAGGTCTTATTCCTTTTAAAACCATCACTTTTGGTGAAGGTGTAAATTATACCGCTGGGCTCAATAAAGTGAGGACTTCCCCAGATCATGGAACTGCTTTTGAAATTGCAGGAAAAGGAACTGCAGATGAAAGTTCATTTAAAGCTGCGGTGTTTATGGCCCTCGAAATTTTCAGGAATAGGAAGGAATATAAAAAGCTTACCAAAAACCCTTTAAAAAAGGCATCTAAAAAGATATAAACATTTTTTGTTAATAGCTTCCTTCTAATATAAAAATAATTTCTATATTTGCGCCCTCAAAATGAAAGTGATCATGAAACCCTTAAAAGAGTATACCATACAATTTGTAGGATTAAAATTAGGAAAGCACCATTTTGATTATCAAATTGATGAAAAGTTCTTTGAGCTTTTTGAGTATGATGATTTTAATGACGTCAATGTAGAAGTGGATTTGCTTTTTGAAAAGAAATCCACACTTTTAGAGTTGCATTTTAAAGCTAAGGGCATTGTAAATGTTAATTGTGACACTAGTAATGAGCCTTATGACCAAAACATTGAAGGTGACTTTAATTTGGTGGTTAACTTTGGAGAGGAGTACAATGACGAAAATGAAGAGATTTTAATCATACCTCATGGAGAGTATGAAATAAATGTGGCACAGTACATTTATGAATTGATCATTTTATCCATGCCTATAAAACGGATCCATCCGGGAATAGCTGATGGTACTTTGAAATCAGAAATACTTGAGAAACTAGAAGAGTTGAGCCCGAAAGGCATAGAAGAAAAAGAAGAATCAGAGGACATTGATCCTCGTTGGAATACATTAAAAAAACTATTAACGGATAAATAACGATATAAAATGGCACATCCTAAAAGAAAAATTTCTAAAACCAGAAGAGATAAAAGAAGAACACATTACAAAGCAGTTGTTCCTACAATTGCAACGTGTCCTACTACAGGAGAAGCACACTTATTCCACAGAGCTCATTGGCATGAAGGAAAACTTTATTATAGAGGTCAAGTGCTTATAGATAACTCTGAAAAAGAAGAGAATTTAGCATAAGTATTATGCACGCATACAAGAAAGCGCTCACTCCTGAGCGTTTTTTTTTGTGGTTAATTTAAAAACAACTTAATTTGCATCACATTTGATCGAATTTCAGTAAATTCAACTAGAATTTACTGTTTTTGGCTGAACTTGGTCAAATTCTAGGTCATTCTAATACAAAACAATGAGTAAAATCACTGCTGCAATTACTGCCATAGGTGGATATGTACCCGAATATGTGTTGACTAACCAAATTTTGGAAACATTAGTCGATACAAATGATGAATGGATCACCTCCAGAACAGGGATCAAAGAACGACGAATCCTTAAAGGAGATGGCAAAGGCACTTCTTATTTAGCCATCAAAGCGGCTCAAGATCTTATAGAAAAGAAAGGGTTAGATCCCAAAGAGATAGATTTAGTTATCGTTGCAACTGCAACACCGGACATGAAAGCTGCTGCTACGGCTTCTTACACAGCCACTCAAATTGGTGCGACGAATGCTTTTGCATTTGATTTGGAAGCAGCATGTTCAAGTTTTTTGTTTGGGATGTCTGTAGCCGCACGATATATCGAATCCGGAAAATATAAAAAAGTATTATTGATTGGTGCTGATAAGAATTCGTCAATGATTAATTACAAAGATAGAGCCACATGTATTATCTTCGGTGATGGTGCTGGTGCTGCTTTGTTTGAACCTAATTTGGAAGGGTATGGTCTTCAGGATGAACTTTTGAGAAGTGACGGTAACGGAAGAGAATTCTTACAGGCCACATACGGCGGATCTTCCTATCCATCAACTCCTGAAGCAGTTGCTGAAGGGAAACACTTTATATTTCAGGAAGGGAAACAGGTATTTAAGAATGCTGTTTTCAATATGGCTGATATTACAGAAAAGTTATTGGTCAGAAATAATATTAAAAAAGATGATATTGCTTGGTTAGTAGCGCATCAAGCTAACAAACGTATTATTGATGCCACTGCCAGTAGGATAGAACTTGAAGAAAGTAAGGTCATGATGAACATTGAGAAATATGGAAATACGACATCAGCAACCTTGCCTTTACTTTTATGGGATTACGAGAAACAACTAAAAAAAGGCGATAAATTAATTTTCGTTGCTTTTGGGGGTGGTTTCACTTGGGGTTCTATATATCTGACTTGGGCTTATAATTCATAAACTAACTAACCTAAATATTTTAAAATCTAATTATTATGGATATAAAAGAAATTCAAAACTTAATTAAGTTTGTTGCTAAATCTGGTGCAAGCGAGGTTAAATTGGAAATGGACGATATTAAAATTACCATTAAAACTGGTGGTGAAGATAGAGGAGAAACCACAACTTACGTGCAGCAAATCCCAATGGGTGCTGCCCCTGTTGCTCATGCTCCTGCACCTCAAGCGGAGGCGCCTGCTGTTGCTATACCTGTAGTTGATGAGAACTCAAAGTATATTACTATAAAATCACCAATTATTGGAACCTTTTATCGTAAACCTTCTCCTGACAAACCTATGTTTGTTGAAGTTGGAAAATCAATAAAAGAAGGGGATGTTTTATGTGTTATTGAGGCCATGAAATTATTCAATGAAATTGAATCTGAAGTTTCAGGTAAAATCGTGAAAATTTTAGTTGATGATTCCTCACCGGTAGAATTTGATCAACCGTTATTCTTGGTTGATCCATCATAACCAATTAAAAATTCCAATAAACAAATATCAAAATCCAAAACCTGGAATTTGGTGCTTGGAATTTGAAATTTTTAATTAGAAGAGTCTATGTTTAAAAAAATATTAGTAGCCAATAGAGGCGAGATAGCACTGCGTGTTATCAGAACCTGTAAGGAAATGGGCATCAAAACGGTAGCGGTTTATTCAACTGCCGATGCGGAAAGTCTGCATGTTAAGTTTGCTGATGAAGCCGTTTGTATAGGACCACCTGCAAGTGCTCAATCGTATCTTAAAATGTCCAATATCATTGCTGCTGCAGAAATCACCAATGCGGACGCGATACATCCTGGATACGGATTTTTATCAGAAAACGCAAAGTTTTCCAAAATATGCGAAGAGCATAATATCAAGTTTATTGGGGCTTCTCCAGAAATGATTGAACGCATGGGCGACAAGGCATCTGCCAAAGCAACCATGAAAGAAGCTGGCGTGCCATGTGTACCCGGAAGTGAAGGTATATTGAATTCCTTTGAGCAAACTGAAAAGTTAGCAATTGAAATGGGGTATCCGGTTATGCTAAAAGCTACCGCTGGTGGTGGTGGAAAAGGAATGCGTGCCGTTTGGAAAAATGAAGATCTTAAAGATGCTTGGGATTCAGCGCGTCAAGAAGCCAGAGCAGCTTTTGGAAATGACGCAATGTACTTGGAAAAACTTATTGAAGAGCCACGTCATATCGAAATACAAATTGTTGGGGATTCTACTGGAAGAGCATGTCATCTATCCGAAAGAGATTGCTCAATTCAACGTCGTCACCAAAAATTAACTGAAGAAACACCGTCCCCATTTATGACGGATGAACTTCGAAATGAAATGGGTTTAGCCGCGGTTAGAGCAGCCGAATACATTAAATATGAAGGTGCGGGAACCATAGAATTTTTGGTAGACAAACACCGTAATTTCTATTTTATGGAAATGAATACCCGTATTCAAGTGGAGCATCCTATTACTGAACAAGTTATCGATTTTGATTTGATTAGAGAGCAAATACTTGTTGCTGCTGGTGTGCCAATTTCAGGTAAAAACTATACGCCAAAGTTACATTCTATAGAATGTCGAATCAATGCGGAAGACCCGTATAATGATTTCAGACCTTCTCCAGGGAAAATAACCACACTTCATGCCCCAGGTGGACATGGTGTGCGCTTGGATACACATGTCTATTCAGGCTATACAATTCCGCCAAATTATGATTC
>JBARDR010000722.1:0-3917 GCA_049795335.1 Gelidibacter sp.
AAAAATTAGGAGTGTTCACAAAACCTTACCATAATTTTTTCGATCATCTTGGAATGCTGAAAAACCAATCCATTCTGATTGCGCCCAACAGTAACCAATCTATTTTTGAAACGGTTAAATATAACAATACAATCATTGAAAAACCAGTGCCTGGAAATTTGATGAAGGCGGTTAAAAATGACATCGAGCAGGAAGGATTTCGAACGGTAATGGTTCGCGATGGCGTAGCGATGGTTAAGTTTCTTCATTGGTTGACACATAACGTGGGCAAGGAAGAAATGGACGAATATAGCATCGGTAAAAAACTACATGGGTATCGTGCTGAAGGAAAGAATTTTGTAGGCAATAGTTTTGGCAGCATTGTCGGTTATATGGACAATGGTGCGATTATGCATTATTCTGCGGCCTCTGAAGGAAGTAAAAAGGTTTTAGATCACGGCAGTATTTTAGTGGATTCCGGTGGTCAATATTTAGAGGGTACCACCGATATTACCCGAACCTTTCCGTTAGGCGGAGTTTCTGAGGAATTTAAAAAAGACGCCACCATTGTGCTTCAAGGTTTGATTCATTTGTCTCTGGCAAAATTTCCTAGAGGCACCAAAGGTGTTCATCTCGACGCTTTGGCGCGAATGCCTTTATGGAAAGAGGGGAAAGATTTTAATCATGGTACTGGGCATGGCGTGGGTAGTTTTTTAAATGTGCATGAAGGCCCACAAAGTATTCGTAAAGAACTTAATCCGGTGGACTTGCAAGCAGGAATGGTACTGTCCAATGAACCTGGTTATTATCTAGAAGGCCAATACGGCATCCGCCATGAGAATTTGATTTTGGTCAAAACTTGGAAGAACACCCAATGGAATACCTTTTACGAATTTGAAACCTTGACCTTGTGTCCGTTCTTTAAAAGTATCATCGTCAAAGACCTACTTTCTCAAGAAGAAATTGAATGGATCAATGCCTATCACAAGATGGTTCAAGAAAAGCTTGCACCACATTTGGAAGGTGAAGTCAAGGCATGGTTTGAAAATTTGGTAGCACCGTTATAAGAAAGCGAAGCTATCTGAGCTTGCCCAAGCTTCTTGCTTCTTTTTTCTGCAATCTTTTCATCACTTGATCCAAAATGACTTTATAAAGCGGAAGGAAAAACAGTGCGTTGATGACCATTTTAAAAATATAATCGACAGTGGCAATTTCGACTAAATTTTCGGCGAGGTAGGCATCTGAGGTTTTGTAAAAAGCAATGAAAAAAAAGACAAACGTGTCCATGAAGTTTCCGAAAACTGCCGAAGCCGTTGGTGCATGCCACCATTGTTTGTGCTGACGAAGTCGATTAAATACATACACATCTAAAATCTGCCCGACCACATAAGCCGAGAAACTGGCAATGGCAATACGTGCCACAAAAAGATCAAAGTGTAAGAACGATTCAAAGCCCAACCATGTGCCGTGACGAAAGCCGACTGTAATTAAATAAGAAACCACCAAGGCCGGAAACATCGCATAAAAAATAATGCGTCGTCCCATTATTGCTCCAAAAAGACGTACGGTTAAATCGGTAGCCAAAAAGATGAACGGAAATGTGAACGCTCCCCAAGTAGCCTTGAAGCCGAATACGGTAATAGGGAATTGGACTAAATAGTTGCTTGATGCAACAATAACAATGTGAAATACGGCCAATAATAAGGCTAGCCGCTGTATTTTTTTGGAAGGCATAAGTGTTTCTTAGTTTTTTAACGTGGGAGAATTTCGAACCACGTGTTCCATTTTGATGACCAATTTGGAGGTGCAAAGGTACCTTCTTTTTTAGCCGTTTTTAGTGTAATAAGATTTAAATATCACGATTCGATGTTCTATGAATTCTATAGATATTTGGTTCAGGATTTGTTCAGCATAGTCTTTTCAAATCGTTGATTGGTAATTTTGTAAGTGATAAAAATAACGATCAATAGACCAGCTTCCGCTACGATTGTTTCCAAGGTAGGATAGAATCCTAACCAATCAATCCGGAATAGTGAAGGGATACCAGTTACCGAAATCCAACCACTTTCCTGAAGCGAATGGAAACCTTTGCCCATAAGAATGACCGCTGAATGATATAATCTGAAAGGAACCAACCCGCAATTCCAAATATAAACTTTATGAGGATGGCGTGAACTGTTTTTAAAGAGGTTTGTTGCGTTCCATTGGAAGTTAAATAAAAGGCGATGTTCTAGTTTATCTTTGAAATCAAAACTTGTCGATTTTAGCAAAGTGTTGTGGTGTGAGGAGCAAAACAATGAGTGTAAGAAGTCCTACGATAACCAATCCGATATAAACCGTGTGGGTCGAATCAAAAAAAGCATGTTGCAAATAGGTTTGAACTGTGGGGTCGTGATGGGAAGATTGTAAGATCTCAACCACTTCATTCACTTTTGGTAAAGCCTTTTGCAAATTGGCAGGTGCCTCCGTTAATTTATCCAATAACACCGAATTGAAAACAGCGGCAAAAATTGCCGCGCCCAAACTTTGTCCGAAATATCTTGAAAACATGCTCGTACCAGTTACAACGCCTCTTTGTCCCCAATCGACAGTGGATTGTACGCCGACCATCAATGGCGTCGAGATCAAACCGAAACCGGCACCCATGAATAATTGCAGGGCAACCAACGTTGCCACAGAGCCTGGGTAAGGAATAAACAAAAAGGCAATAATGGTGATGATGACAATTGAAATGCCACAAAGAGCGGTATTTCTAAATCCGATCCGAAGATACAATTTACCAGAAAGAGCAGATGATAGTGGCCAGGTGATGCTCATGCTCGCCAATATAAAACCTGCAGTTATCGCGCCAACACCAATGACTGATTGTGCAAAAACCGGTAAAAACATACTTGGGCCCATGGTCAAACACCCCATGCCTATGGTAGCAAGATTAGCGCCGACCAAGACGCGTTTTCGCCATACCCATCTAGGTAAGATCGGACTTTCAGCACGCGCTTCAATCTTCATAGTGGCTATAATCAAGAATACTGAAATAACCGCAAAAACGAGTGTTTCAAAAGAAATCCAATCCCAAGATTGTCCACCTTGCATCAATCCGAACATTATAAAAGCGCCCGTAACTAGTAAGGCTAAGGCACCCAACCAATCAATTTTGGCGTGTTTGATGGGTTTATTTTCTTGAAGAAACATGCTGATCATGATGATCGCACCAATCCCAACGGGGATATTGATTAAAAAGATCCAACGCCAGGAGGCATAATCGGCGAACGCGCCACCAATAGTCGGTCCTAAAATCGCAGACACTCCCCAAACACTAGAGAGATATCCTTGAATTTTCGCACGTTCTTCCAACGTATAAATATCGGCAGCAATAGTGTTGACCGTCGCCATAATAGCACCCGCACCGATGGCTTGAAGGCCTCTAAACCCGATCAAACTGACCATATTCCAAGCACCGGCACAAGTAGCCGAGCCTAAAAGAAAAACAATGATGCCAAAAATGAGAATGGGTTTACGACCATAAATATCGGCTAGTTTTCCATAGATGGGAATGGTAATGGTTTGAATGAGGAGATATATGGAAAATAACCAACTGAATAAGGAAAAGCCACCCAAGTCGCCAACAATCTGTGGAATTGCGGTGGCTACAATTGTGCTATCCATTGCAGCTAAGGCCATGGTTACCATTAATGCCGCTAAAATCCAGCCTCTATTGGGTTGGCTGGGGGTATTGTGCTTCATAAAATTAATTCCTATTATTTTAATCCGTGCAAAGTTAAAGGTTAATGGACAGTTCTTAGGGATGTTTTGTTTATAATTAAAAACATAGCCTTTGTTTTTGCCTTCGCACTCCACTATATGTTTTGAGGTGCTGTACTTGTCGGTGCGCAAAAGTCGTAATGCTGATTTATAAGGATTGTTCTTTCCTATAAAAG
>JBARDR010000723.1:0-5437 GCA_049795335.1 Gelidibacter sp.
AACAATAGACCAACGACTCCAAATCATGAGGTTAAATTTGTTAGCCCGATGTTGACCACGGTTAAAATGGATATTAGAGTTTATGGAAGACCGGAAGGTGGGGAGCTCGTTCAGTAGATTTAGAATCGAGTATTCAGTATGATGTATTACGTTCAAGGATCCTAAATTGTAAAATAAACCATGGGAAGCTTGTGATTTTCTTAAAGATATATCTAAAAAAAATCTGTCATTCCTTAATCTTGGAGTGACAGATTTTTTAATTAGAAAAGTATTATTTAACTTTAATTTTCCGCCTTCGCAAGAGCTACGGACAGGGGAGGCAATTTCAATTTCCCTTCTAACTATTTTTGCCCTTTATACTTCTCATCATAACGATGATAAAGTTCTGTTTGATGTGTATCTAAACTAACTAAACGTCCGTCAATGAATGCGTGGGTAAGTTGATTGGTGCGCATGTCTAAAGCATCGCCTTCACTGATAAATAAGGTCGCGCTTTTACCTTCTTCCAAGGTGCCATAATCTTTGTCGATGCCTAAGATTTTTGCGGTATTTGACGTAATCAGTTTTAGGGCTTCTTCTTTATCCAATCCATATACTACAGTTGTTCCTGCGTAAAATGGAAGATTTCTAGAGCTCATTCGCTCCATGTCTCCGTTGGCGTTTAAAGCTACCAAAATACCTTTTTTAACTAATAATGACGCTAATTTATAAGGCATGTCATAGTCATCATCTTCTTGATTAGGAAGTGAGTGAACGCGTTGAACGATCACCGGAATGTTATTCTGTTTTAATAAATCGGCTACTTTATAGGCTTCACTACCACCAACAATGACTAAATGTTGAACCTTATTATTTTTTGCAAAATGAATGGCATCAGTTATTCCTTTTTCATCATTAACATTGATGTAAAGTTTTTTCGAACCATCAAAAAGCCCTTGAGTAGCACCATAAGGTAAGTTAACTGTTGCTTTATCTCCTGCAGAATAAGCTTTGGTCTCATTAAAAAATGACACAACCTCGGCCACTTGCTCACTGTATTTATCGTTGCTCTTTAGGCCTGCATCTTCACCAAGCCACCATCTGCCACGACTAAAGCTACTTGGCCAATTCAGGTAAATGCCGTCATTCACTTTAACGGTGGCATCTTCCCAGTTCCATGCGTCAAATTGAACCACGGATGATGTTCCTGAAATACGGCCACCTTTTGGAACAATCTGTCCCAACAACACCCCGTTTGGGCGCATAGATTCCACAAGTTTTGATTCCGCGTTATAAGCAATGATACTTCTGATGTGTGGATTCATTTCTCCCATCTCTCTGTCATCCACGGAAGCTTTTACGGCATCAATTTCTGCCAAGCCTAAAGTAGATGAAGGCACGATAAAACCTGGATATACGTGTTTGCCACTGGCATTGATAACTTCCATTCCAGAAAGATCAGTCGGAGTTCCACTGGACACCGTAGTCAATTTACCGTCCTTAAAAATGATCAGACTATTTTCGACAACCTTGCCATTACCTAAATGGGCGGTTGCACCAGTAATCGCAATCTGTTTGGATTGCTTTGACGCTGGTGTTTGTTGTGCAAACCCAAAGGTGGTACACAAGGTGATGATAAATATATATAGGTTGTTTTTCATATAAACTTTATTTTCATTCCCTCGAGGAAGGGAATTTTATTATGATTTAATTAAAAATTTGTTTTTATACCGTCTACCGACTGAAGACTGGCAACTACTCCGAGTCACAATGCATCAGTTCCTTTTCAATCTTCTTGATAGGTTGTGTTTTCAAACCTTTGTTCTTGGCTTGTAGCATTTCATTGATCAGTTGGCCTTTTTCCTGTTTGATTTTCTCCCTGATCATTTCATCACGTTTTAAATCAAAAAAAGTAACGCCTTCAATAATGGTTTTTTCGGCTTTAGCATAAATAGAAAGCGGATGGTCTGTCCACAACACCACATCGGCATCCTTGCCAACTTTGATGCTGCCCACTCGATCATCAATATGTAATAGTTTCGCAGGATTCAACGTCACAAATTTCCAAGCTTCTTCTTCGCTAACCCCACCATATTTAACTGTTTTACCGGCTTCTTGATTTAAACGACGGCTCATTTCAGCATCATCACTATTAATTGAGACAGTAATGCCCACATTGTGCATAATGGCAGCATTATAAGGGATGGCATCGTTAACCTCAAATTTGTAACCCCACCAGTCTGCGAAAGTTGAACCACCAATGCCACGTTCCAGCATTTTATCTGCTACTTTATAACCTTCCAAAATGTGGGTAAATGTGTTGATTTTAAAGTCAAACTGGTCAGCGATCTTCATGAGCATATTGATTTCACTTTGCACATAAGAATGACAACTGATATAGCGTTTGCCTTCTAGAATTTCGACAAGCGTCTCCATTTCAATATCCTTGCGGAATGGCTTGCCACTTTTTTTCTCAAGTTGATACGCTTTAGCTCTCGTAAAATAATCAATATAAACTTGCTCAACGCCCATTCTTGTTTGTGGGAATCTGCCGCCAGACCAGTTGGATTGTTTTACGTTTTCCCCTAAGGCAAATTTGATGGTCTTTGGACTGTGCTCAAAAATAAAATCTTTTGCAGCATATCCCCATTTTGGCTTAATAACAGCCGAACGACCTCCAATTGGATTTGCTGATCCATGTAAAACTTGAATCGTCGTGACACCACCTGCTAAATTTCTATAAAGATTAATATCGGTGTCATCCAATACATCTTCAAGGGTCACTTCAGCGGAAGAGTTATGTCCACCTTCATTGACTGAAGCTGCCGCAATATGTGAATGCTCATCAATCACACCTGCAGTTAAGTGCTTTCCAGTAGCATCAATCACTTGAGCGCCACTTTCAGATAGATTTTTACCGATTTTCGCGATTTTTCCGTTTTTGATAAGTACATCTGTGTTTTGCAAGATGCCATCTTTTTCACTCGTCCAAACGGTCGCATTTTTAAATAGTAAAGTTTCAGCTTTTGGCAAGGCTTCAAAACCATAGCCATTATTGGGGAAGGTAATTGGCGATACGAAAGCATTGGCGTCTTTTTTGTTCGCATCCGCATCGTCTTTCTTCGCAGTGGAATTGGCATCTTTTTTAGCTTCCGTTTGTTTTGCGAAAAAGCTCATTTCAGATCCATTTGGCATAAATGCTTTACCGATCAGATTTTTATTAGCATCAACATTGGCGATAATTCTGATAAATTCTTGCTTTGTGCTATCTTGAGTCGTAAAAGCAATATTTGCCCAATCATCTGCATAAGATATTTTTGTACCTCTTTTTTTGTTGTTGGCAGTGATATCTGATTTCAGTTTGCTTAATTCTCCCGAAAGGGTCATTTCATAAGCTTCACCAGCAAGTGAAAACTCATATTTCCCAGTAATGTCAACAATGTTTCTGTTTTCAATGGTGTTTTTTTGACCTTGAACCCAATTTTCATAAAGGGTAGTTTTCTTATCAAAAATATCTCCAGAAGTAATCAAAAAGTTAGCGTAATTGCCATTTTTCAAAGTTCCAATTTTGTCAGATTTCCCTAAAAGTTGCGCTGGAATAGTTGTTAAAGCTTCCAATGCTTTTTCTTTGGAAAGTCCAGCGTCAATCGCTTTCATTAAATTGGTTTTAAAGTCCTTAGGCGATTTTAAGCTGTAAGTTGTTAATGCAAACGTCACATTATTATCGGCCAATAATTTTGGATTGGTCGGTTTTTGGTTCCATGCTCTCATATCGTGCACGGAAAGTGTAGAAGCTAAAAACGCATTTTCAACATCATAGGCATCAGGGAAATTGATTGGGATGATCATTGGTGCGTTCATGGCTTTAATTTCCGCAATACGCTCGTATTCATCGCCGCCACCTAAAATAACATATTGGATATTGAAAAGATCTCCCACTTTATCAGCGCGCAATCCATTAGCTCTACTGCCTGCTTCGAAGATTTGAACCATAGATTTGTTGTTGATCAAGGCTTCAATAGAGAGGTCTTTCGTTTTTGAGTTGCCCTTGGCATACCAATCGGCGTCATAATAAAACTGTCGCAATAAAGCCATGCTTCCCATGATTGAGGATGGATAAGCTTGATTGGAAGTAACACTTTTAGTGAAAGAAAGGTATTGTGCAGATTTGGTGTCCAAAACCCGCATGCCATTGTCGTCAAAAGAATTCAAAGCCACTAAAGTCCCTGTTCCGCGTACAATTCCATCTTGGATATGGGTGTTGACAACTCCAAAACCAGCTTTGATCAAATCTTCCGCTTTTTTGGAATCGTATTTGAATTGGTCAATGGCGTTGTTTTCTGGCATGACGTGATCATTCCAGTAAAATCCTGATCGCGAGGCGTCATATTGAGAACTTCTTCCAGCGCCCGCTTGACGTTTTGGTTTTTCAATTCCAAAATCAGAATACATGTCAATAAAAGACGGGTAGATACTTTTTCCGGAAGCATCAATTTGCGTCGCATTTTTCGGAATGGTTACCGAGGTTCCTGTTGCAACTACTTTACCATCCTTAATAAGTAAAGTTCCTTTCTCTATGACTTGAGTGGGCGTCACATAAATTTTGGCATTTGTAATTGCGGTGTAATTGGTGTTTTTAGCTGTAACACCATCGTTTTTAGGGAAATAGTCCTGTGCGAGCATCGAAAAACTGCACATAAACGTCATGAGGGTCAAAAATGATTTAATCATACGGTTGTAGTTAGTTAGAAAATGAGTTCTAAAGATAAAAAATATGGACTATGGAGTAGGGTATTAAGAAAGTTTTAACAATTTATAAAGGGTGCGTTTCAAAATAGTTGACTAAAAGAGCCACCACATAACTGTAGCTCTCAATACCGCCTTTTTGGTTATTGGCTTTTAAGAAACCGCTATAGGTGTTTTTGAAAAAGTCTTCAGATACATTTTCATAGGATTTCCAGAACAATCGTGATTCTTCATAGTTTTTTAGAATTCCAATGTTCACTTTCATTAAGAGTTCTTCATATTTTCCGGGATCTCTGAGATAGAGGTCATTTAAGCAATGACGCAAAGCGAATGAATATCCTGAATAATTAAAATATATATTCTCATGTTTCATGGCAGCCAACGCACCAACAAAATTGGCCTCATTCTCGGCTGCGTAGCCCAATTGATGTGCAATTTCATGACTTGCGGTGGTCGGATATTTATAGGTTGGAATAAGTCCGTCAATTTGCGCTTCATTAGTAAATGGGTTCAGGTAGCCACTAAATCCCATATAGGTTAAGGGTAAGCTATAAATGGAGCGCTTTAAGCTACTTGACCAATAGGCAAGGTGTGGATATTCCTTGGCGAGTTGGTCATATCCTTTGGGTGTGAGTTCAAGGAGTTCTTTTTTGGTATAAGGCATCACAACTTTAGTCGTGTCATTTTTTTCGATGATGCCATGAATGACGTT
>JBARDR010000724.1:0-4605 GCA_049795335.1 Gelidibacter sp.
AAGCTGATAATAATAGTCTTGTTGTATCATCATTTAAAATTAATAAAAACATAAGTTCAATTAAGTCAGGTCTTTTTCTTGAATATGCCGGCATCTACCGACGTAGTTATGTCGATATTAATGATAATAAAGATGTAGCATTAAATAATATTAATAATTTTATCTTTAGATATGGTAGTTATTTTAGAGGTAACCTAAATTTTAAGTCAGGAGTTAAACTTCAACTAGTAGACTTAAAGACCTCTTTCATAAAGAATAGAAATGAGGAGTTCTCAAGTTTTTTTCAGATGATATATGAATTAAATGATGATTTAATTTTCAGCATAGACACTAAACAGATTTATCCAAGTAAATCTAACAGTGTAGATAGAGTTTATAATTTTGTTGACTTTGAATTAAAATATTTAGCAATAAAGAATAAATTGGATTTTAATATTTCAGGTCATAATCTGACGAATATTAAAAGCTTTCAAAATAGTTATGTTACATTGATTAGTGGGTCTAACACAAGTGTATTTTTGAATAAAGCATTTGTTATGCTATCTGCGTCCTATCGTTTTTAAAAGAATTTTAAAATGTTTAGATTAAGCTATAAAATACTCGAAGCGATATAATTTGTGTTTTTATATAGAACGCTGATCTGCCGTACGTTCAGACTGGTAACGCTGAATTTTTTTGATCTGCCGGAAAACAGGCAGGCAGATTTAAACTGACTTCCTTTGAGCATGAATTATCATATTGGAATTTGGTATTTATTTATTGGAATTTTTCTTCGCTACCAACTAAACACTACCCTCTAATACTGCTCCTCATCATTAGGAGAATTGTTTTTGCTAGAGAGTATTTTTGAGACTAATTTCACTAATCTATTGAACGCTGACCTGCCCGTCCGTTCAGGCGGGTGACGCTGATTTTTTATGATTTCAACTGATTTCCTTTGAGATCAAATATCCCATTGGAATTTGGTCCTTATTTATTGGAATTTTTTTCTACTGCCAACTGAATACTGCCAACTGCCGACTGAAGACTGAACACTACCCACTAATACTGCTCCTCATCATTAGGGAAGTCCAGCGACTTCACATCTTTCACATATTGCGAAATAGAATTCGTCATCTCTTCATAAAGATTCATGTAGCGACGTAAAAAACGTGGATTGAACTCATGGGTCATTCCTAACATATCATGCAATACAAGCACTTGTCCATCGACACCATTACCAGCACCAATACCAATCACTGGAATGGAAACACTTTCAGCGACTTCTTGTGCCAGTTTTGCAGGAATTTTTTCCAATACAATAGCAAAACAGCCGATTCTTTCGAGCATTAAAGCATCTTCCTTGAGTTTATCAGCTTCTTCATCCTCCTTGGCTCTTACGGTATAGGTTCCAAATTTATAAATGGATTGTGGTGTCAATCCTAAATGGCCCATTACAGGAATTCCGGCGTTAAGAATACGCTTGATAGATTCCTTAATTTCTTTGCCACCTTCTAATTTAACCGCATGTCCGCCGCTTTCTTTCATAATTCTGATCGCTGAACGTAAGGCTTCTTTGGGGTCACTTTGGTAACTTCCAAAAGGTAAGTCCACAACGACTAAGGAGCGGTCAATAGCACGCACTACACCAGCAGCATGATAAATCATCTGATCCAAAGTAATGGGCAAGGTCGTTTCATGGCCCGCCATTACATTACTAGCAGAATCGCCAACCAAAATGACATCTACACCAGCACCATCCACAATTTTAGCCATGGTATAATCGTATGCCGTGAGCATCGATATTTTTTCGCCATTGGCTTTCATGTCCACCAATGTTTTTACGGTGATACGTTTATAGTCTTTTTTTGCTACTGACATAGTTTTATATTTTAATCCTGTAAAAATAGGGAGATTATTTAAATGAAGTAATATTTAGATGGGAAATCCCACAGCGTGTCCGTTATAAAACACCAATCGCAAAGATTTTCTCTCAAAATTGGGTTTAAAATTAACACGGATTATTTCATTTTAAAATTGAAAATAAATGAACGGCTGAAAATCGGTCGAAAATGCCTGATAACAGATGACCCCAACGATTGAGGCGATGATTACCTTGGCAAACCCTGGGCTTTTGGCATAAACAGCTTCTATTTTATCTTTCTTATTTTGAGGCAACCAATGCGTAATGTAGCCTAAAAGCATGACCCAAAACACCAATTGGTAGTGGACTAAAATATCCCAGGCATAGTGCCAATCCATATGATAAGCGACTTGTCTGTACCATCGCGCAATATGATCCATACTTTCTCCTCTAAAATAAATGCGGGTAAAAGTGATGAACGTCAGGGTCACTAAAATTTTCCACCAGCGCGCATACCATTGATTATTGAGTTCATACGGACTTATTTTTCGCCAGAATTTGTAAACTACAATTCCCAGACCATTCAGTCCGCCCCAAATGGCAAATTTCCACGAGGCGCCATGCCATAAACCCCCAATTAACATGGTTAACATGAGGTTGATGTTTGTGTTGACTTGATTTTTTACGTTGTCATTAAAAATGGATAGGATATAAATCAGCAGTACGCTACCCAATACGATAGAAACGACGAGCATCCCCTGAGACGCATACATGACACCCAACAAAATAACGCTCAAAATGATATAGGAAGCGATAGTTCCCTTGCGATTTCCACCTAAAGGAATGTACAAATAATCCCGAAGCCACGTAGAAAGTGAAATGTGCCAACGTTTCCAGAAATCGCCGGCATTGGTAGCTTTGTAAGGTGAATTAAAGTTGATGGGCAATTTGAAACCCATCAATAAAGCTAATCCTATGGCAATATCGGTATAGCCTGAAAAATCGCCATAAATTTGAAGCGAATACCCAATCATGGCCATGACATTTGCAAAGCCGGAAAACATTTCGGGCGCATCAAACACACGATCTAAAAAGTGCATCGCAATAAAATCGGCAAAAATCATTTTTTTGATCAGCCCTTTCAAAATCATAAACGTTCCGGCATTGACATCTGCTTTGGTAATCACCGTTGGTTTTGAAATTTGTGGCACAAACGTTTCCGCCCTGACGATTGGCCCGGCAACCAACTGTGGAAAGAAACTCACATAAAATCCAAAATCGAGAATCGACTTTAACGGCACTAATTTTCTTCTGAAAATATCAACGCTATAACTGATCGTTTGAAAGGTATAAAACGAAATACCCACGGGAAGAATGATTTTATCTACCGTAAAATAATTTTGATCATTAAAACTATTGCCCCATTGCGCTAACCAATTGACCACTTCAAAATTGGTATGAAACAACATATTGAAGGAGTCTGTAAAAAAATAAGCGTACTTAAAATAACAGAGTACAGTTAAATTGATGACAACACTTAAGGTAACCAGAACGTAACGTTTGGTTTGATTTTCACTTTTATGAATGCGTCGACCTATAAAAAAATCGACGAGCGTACTGAAAATAAGAATCCCGATAAAAAGTCCGCTGGTTTTGTAATAAAAGAACAGTGAAATTAGGAAAAGATAAGAATTTCGTAGGGTGATTTTCTTGTATACAAGAGCGAACAAAAAATAAGCCACAGCAAAAAATATCCAAAAATTTGCTTGGGTAAAAATTAGCGGAAAATCTTCCGAAAACGTAAAAATGTCGTACAGCCTATTCATTCAATGCTCTATAGTGCTTCAGCAATTCTTCCTTATTTCTATGAGTGGATTTTGCCCAAGCATCAATAAATGCATCCATGAACAAATCGGCAATCATGAGATATCCCAAGGGTGTAAAGTGGATGCGATCACGCGGCATCAATTTGTTTTGATACCATTTGTTTGAGGATCCGAGCCCTCCCATAATTTCATAGAGATCCCAAACCGCCATTTTATATTTTTCGCTCAACTCCATTATCACTTTTTGTTGTGTTGCGGTATTGGGATTCGGAATTTTTCGTTGGTAATAATCGTCATTAGGCACATTTAACAAAATGGCACAATCGGGATTAATCCGTTGAATCATGCGAATAAAGGCTTCGTAATACGCTCGGAATTTTTCGGCGTCAAATTGGTTTTTAGGCATATAGCCGTCGTTTGTGCCAATAGAAATAATGAACAAATCTGGTTTGTAAAGCTCCAATTGTTTTTCAAAATAGGCGGAACGGTTATAAAAGGCGAAACTTCCGCCATTGACGCCAATACTGGTGTATTCAATGCCGTCATTGTCATTCATGAACTCCATACCCATAAGGGCAAATTCTGGATTTTGAATAATTGTATCTTTTAAGATTAAAGAAAGATCCACTTCGTCAACCAATTTATTTAAATGAAATTCCCGATACATTTTATCCAAATTCAAAGTGTCCGAAATCACAAGTTCAGGATTTATAATGGAAAGATCGTAATCGGATTTCCATGTATTATAAAAAACTCTGAGCTTGTTGAATTCGTAAGGTTGCTTTGTGTAATTTTTAAAATTTGATTTAATTTGAATCGTGTCTGATAACGCTCTAAAAGCCGCTGTCACACCTGCCAAGCCCCAAGCAATACTATCTTTTTTTACTGACGAGCGATAGCCTTGCCATTTCGCTTTATTGGCTTCAATGCGATAAT
>JBARDR010000725.1:0-11478 GCA_049795335.1 Gelidibacter sp.
GTTTACAACATCGCTTCACGCTCAAGAAGGTGATCCTGCCAAAGGAAAAACATTATATAATGCCAATTGTGCCGCATGTCATAAACTTGACGGGCCAATGACGGGCCCAGCGCTACGTAACATTGAAAAGGTTTTAGCAGAGCAAGGTCTTGACAGAAAGTGGATAACAGCTTGGATCCACAATAGTGCGGGTTTGATCAAGTCTGGTGATGCTTACGCTAACAAGATTTACAACGAGTACAACCAAATGCCAATGACACCTTTCCCGCAATTGTCGGATGAAGATATCAGTGATATTTTAGCGTACACGGCTGAAGAAAAAGCTGTTCCACCTGCAGGTGGAGTGGCAGATAGTGGTGCTGCTCCTGCTGCTGGCGGGACTTCAAATGAATTAATTCTTGGTGCTTTAGCTGTTTTATTTGGATTGTTGGCCATGGCATTGATTTTAGTGCGACGTACTCTAAATCGTTTTGCTGAAGCTAAAGGTGTTCAAGTCGACGAAGGAAAAGACGTTTCTATCTGGAGAGCCTTTATTCAAAATCAATTCTTGGTTTTGGTTACAGCCGTCTTATTATTATTGGCCAGTGGGTACTTTGTTTATGGCTATTTCATGCAAATAGGAGTGGACCAAGGTTACGAGCCTGTGCAGCCAATTCACTACTCACATAGAATACATGCTGGAGACAACGGTATTGATTGTAAATACTGTCACTCTTCTGCTCGTGTGAGTAAGACTTCTGGAATTCCATCATTAAACGTTTGTATGAACTGCCATAAATCAATTGGTGAAGTGTCAGAGGAAACTTTAGCTGAAGGAAGACAGTATGGTGTAGATTACAATGCTGAAATCGAAAAATTATACGCTGCAACGGGATGGGATCCTGCTGAGCAAAAATATACAGGAAAGCCGCAACCGGTCAAATGGATCCGTATCCATAATCTTCCTGACTTCGCATATTTTAATCACTCACAACACGTTACCGTTGGAGGTATTGAATGCCAAACATGTCATGGTCCTGTTGAGACTATGGAAATTGTATCGCAACACTCACCGTTGACGATGGGATGGTGTATCAATTGCCATAGAGAAACAGATGTGAAGGTGGAAAACAATGAGTATTACACTAAAATTCACGAACAGTTATCCCAAAAGTATGGAGTTGAGAAACTTACCGTTGCACAAATGGGAGGTTTAGAGTGTGGTAAATGTCATTACTAAAAGAATCTTTTTAGTGATTTCCATGCCTGCCTTTTGGTAGATAGGGAAAGGGAAGTCCTATTTTAATAGGGGTTTAAAACAATAAATTTTAAGATACAGTTATAGTTTTGACTAAAAAAACGAATAACGATCAACTAATAACTATTAAAGAATATGTCATCAAACAAGAAATACTGGAAAAGTGTTGAGGAGCTGAATACAGACAGCTCTATTGTTAAGGCGCTTACACAAAATGAATTTGTCGAAGAAATTCCGACGGATGAGTTTTTGGGTAACAAATCCAGTTTGGAAACGTCTTCAACAACACGTCGTGATTTCTTAAAATATGTTGGCTTCAGTACGGCAGCGGCTTCTTTAGCAGCTTGTGAAGGACCGGTCATTAAATCGATTCCTTACGTTGTACAGCCAGAGGAAATCATACCTGGCGTGGCTAATTATTATGCTACAACAATTGCTGATGGTTTTGATTTTGCAAGTGTTTTAGTAAAAACTCGCGAAGGACGTCCAATTAAAATTGACAATAATGATTTAGCCGCTTCTCAAGGAGGTGTCAATGCCAGAGTGCATGCTTCCATTTTAGGCTTGTACGATAATTTGAGAGTCAAAGGCCCACAAAGAGCAGGTCAAGATATTTCATGGGAAACCTTTGATTCTGAAACCAATCAGAAGTTAACTGAAGTCATGAATGGTGGAAAAGACATTGTGTTATTGACACAAACTTTTGCCAGTCCATCAACGAGCAAGTTAATTGCTGAATTCAAAGAAAAATATGGCAACGTACGCCACGTGGTTTACGATGCTGTTTCTGAGTCTTCGGCTTTAGATGCTTATCAAGCTAAATATGGAGAACGCGCCATGGCGAACTATGATTTTGCTAAAGCAGCAGTGATCGTATCTGTAGGTGCTGATTTTCTTGGCGATTGGCAAGGTGGTGGTTATGAGTCAGGTTATTCTGTCGGTCGAATTCCTACCAAGGGCAAAATGTCAAGACATATCCAGATTGAATCGGTTATGTCATTGTCCGGTGCTAATGCCGATAAGCGTATTCCAGCAACGCCTTCACAACAAAAACAAGCTTTAGCTAAATTATATAGTTATGTAACTGGCCAGTCTGTTACCACAAATTTACCTGCACATATTGATGAAGCCATTCAAAAAGTAGCTTCAGAGTTGAAGAGAGCTGGTAGTAACGGAGTTTTGATAACCGGTATCAATGATGTTAATGCGCAAACAGTGGCATTGGAAATCAATGCTGCTTTAGGAAGTAAAGCTTTTGACGCTGCAACTCCAGTTAAAATAAGACAAGGTAGCGATAAAGAAGTCATGGGTTTAGTAGCAGATATGAATGCTGGTAAAGTTGGTGCAATTATCATGAACGGTGTGAATCCGTTGTACACGCTACCAAATGCAAATGACTTTGCAGAAGGATTAAAAAAGACAGAAATGTCCATTGCTTTTTCATTAAAAGCCGATGAGACCGCTTCTCAAGTTGAGTATATTGCCGCTGTACCTCACTATTTAGAATCTTGGGGAGATGTGGAACTTAAAAAAGGACACTTTGGTTTAATTCAACCAACCATTCGACCATTATTTGACACGCGTCAATTTCAAGATGCTTTGTTGAAATGGACAGGAAAAGATGTTTCGTATTACGATTTCATCAAGGAAAACTGGTCTACAGGTGTACTTGGCACAGCTTCATTTAATCAAGCATTACATGATGGTGTGTTTGTAACTACTGGTTTGACGAGTGCTTTGGGTTCAGGTCCTTCATCAAAATCGTCCACTACTTCGACTACAGAATTAAAAGATAGAACCTTTGTTGGTGGCATTATACATGATGTTGCTGTTGGAGTTGGGGTTAAGAAAGAAGATCAGGACAAATTTGTCACGACTTCTACTACGACCACTAGTTCAGGTTCAACTACCGGTGCACTAGCTTCCGTTTCAGGTGGTGCTGCAGCAAGAGCCTTAGCTTCTGCTGGGGTATCCAAGGGTATGGAGTTGCAACTTTACACTAAAATTGGAATGGGAGATGGTCAACAGGCCAATAACCCTTGGTTACAAGAGTTTCCGGATCCACTTACCAGAGCTACATGGGACAACTATGTAACCGTTTCTAGTGCGGATGCCAAAAACCTAAATATTAAAAATTGGCACGTGGCCAATGGTGGGCTAAATGGAAGTTTGGTTGAAGTGACTGTTAATGGTCAAATCTTAACCATTCCTGCAATTATCCAACCAGGTCAAGCTATAGGTAGTATCGGAGTGGCGTTAGGCTTCGGTCGTTCGAAAGGTCTTAAAGAAGAAATGCAAACTGGTAAAAATGCTTACCAATTCTATAAAGATTTCAATCGTAGCCAAACAGACGTTTCTATTAAAGTAGTAGCAGGTGAGCATGAATTTGCTTGTGTTCAGTTGCATAATACATTAATGGGCCGTGGCGATATCATTAAGGAAACTACCCTTGAGATTTTCAATACAAAAGATAAAAAACATTGGAATAACCTTCCACAAGTCTCGTTAAACCATGTCGCAACACCTTCTACAGAAGTGAATTTGTGGGATGATTTTGACAGATCGATCGGGCACCACTTTAATTTATCTATTGACTTGAATGCGTGTACAGGATGTGGAGCTTGTGTAATTGCATGTCATGCTGAAAACAACGTTCCAGTAGTTGGTAAATCAGAAATGAGACGCAGTAGAGATATGCACTGGTTGCGTATTGATAGATATTATTCTTCTGAAGATACCTTTATTGGTGATATCGAGAGAAAAGAGGCAGCGAATGGGTTGTTAGGCGACTCAGGAATCAAAAATACTTTGCACGAAATGGAGATTGCTGCTGAGAATCCTCAGGTAGCCTTCATGCCGATGATGTGTCAGCATTGTAATCACGCACCTTGTGAAACTGTTTGTCCTGTTGCGGCAACTTCACATGGCCGTCAAGGTCAAAATCATATGGCTTATAACCGTTGTGTAGGTACACGTTACTGTGCTAACAACTGTCCTTATAAAGTACGTCGTTTCAACTGGTTCCGTTACAACAAAAATGATGAATTTGATTACATCATGAATGATGATTTAGGACGTATGGTTCTGAATCCAGATGTTGTGGTGCGTTCAAGAGGTGTTATGGAAAAATGTTCATTGTGTATTCAAAAAACACAAAAAACGATTCTTGATGCTAAGCGCGACGGACGTGAAATCAAAGACGGGGAATTCCAAACTGCATGTTCTGCCGCTTGTGGTACAGGAGCAATGGTATTTGGAGACATCAACGATAAAGAAAGTAAAGTTGCGAAACTTAAAGAAGATAAACGTATGTATCACGCATTAGAGTATATTGGAACACAACCAAATGTCCAGTACCACACGATCGTGAGAAATACAACCGAAGCATAATTATTAATTAAGATATAATTCTAAAAGCATTATGGCGTCTCATTACGAAGCACCTATTAGAAGACCTTTAGTACTAGGTGAAAAATCATACCACGACGTTTCCGTGGATATCGCTAAACCTGTCGAAGGAAAAGCCAATAAATCTTGGTGGATAGTATTTTCTATCTCACTAGCAGCCTTTCTTTGGGGGGTTGGATGTATCATATATACCATTTCAACAGGAATCGGTGTTTGGGGTCTTAATAAAACCATTGGTTGGGCTTGGGACATTACTAACTTCGTTTGGTGGGTAGGTATTGGTCACGCAGGTACACTGATTTCGGCAGTATTATTATTGTTCCGTCAAAAGTGGCGTATGGCCATTAACCGTTCTGCGGAAGCGATGACTATTTTTGCGGTCGTTCAAGCAGGATTGTTCCCTTTGATCCATATGGGACGTCCATGGTTAGGCTATTGGGTATTGCCAATTCCAAACCAATTTGGATCCTTATGGGTCAACTTTAATTCACCCTTACTTTGGGATGTATTTGCGATTTCAACGTATTTATCAGTATCCTTGGTGTTCTGGTGGACTGGTTTACTTCCTGACTTTGCGATGATTCGTGATAGAGCAGTAAAACCTTTCCAAAAGAAAATTTACTCACTATTGAGTTTCGGATGGTCTGGTAGAGCAAAAGACTGGCAACGTTTTGAAGAAGTATCTTTGGTTCTTGCAGGTTTGGCAACACCACTTGTACTTTCGGTACATACCATTGTATCTTTTGACTTCGCGACGTCTATAGTTCCAGGATGGCATACCACGATTTTCCCACCATACTTTGTTGCTGGTGCTGTTTTCTCTGGTTTTGCCATGGTAAACACGCTGTTGATCATCATGAGAAAAGTGGTAAGTCTTGAAGACTACATTACGGTTCAGCATATTGAATTGATGAACATCGTTATTATGATTACGGGCTCTATCGTAGGTGTTGCTTATATAACTGAGTTATTTATTGCATGGTATTCTGGAGTGGAGTATGAACAATACGCCTTCTTGAACAGAGCAACGGGACCTTACTGGTGGGCTTATCTCTTAATGATGACATGTAACGTGTTCTCGCCACAATTTATGTGGTTCAAAAAATTACGTACAAGTATTATGTTCTCGTTCTTTATTTCCATTGTGGTAAACGTTGGGATGTGGTTTGAACGTTTCGTTATTATCGCCACGTCATTACATAGAGATTACTTACCATCATCATGGACGATGTTTCAACCAACATTTGTGGACATCGGAATTTTCATCGGTACCATTGGATTCTTCTTCGTGTTGTTTTTATTATATGCCCGTACATTCCCAGTGATTGCACAAGCTGAGATCAAAACGATTATGAAATCTTCCGGAGAACGTTACAAACGCATTCGAGAATCTGGTGGAAGCTTAGTAGGTACAGGTACAGATCCACGCACCCACAAAGTGATAGCTCATAAAGGATTTCCAGTAGGTGAGGAGCAGTCAACGGCAAAGGCACATGACCCAGAATCAATTTCTAAGTTGATGGATAGTGTTGGAGTTTTTGATCCTTTGACACAAACTAAAGATGACTTGCAGCAAATTAACGGCATCGGTCCGAAAATGGAAGAAGTGCTGAATGGTATTGGTATCTTTTCTTTCTTGCAAGTAAGCAATATGACGAATAGAGAGTATGACTTGTTAGACGAAATTACAGCATCATTCCCAGGAAGGGCTGAGCGTGACGATTGGGCTGGACAAGCTAAAACATTAATTAACAATAAATAATAGCATGGAAGATTCTTCAAAAGTTATTCACGCTTTTTATACTGATGATGATGTCTTGATGGCTGCCGTTAAAAAGGTACGCGCAGAACGATATCACATTGAAGAGATATACACGCCTTTTCCAGTTCATGGATTGGATAAAGCGATGGGATTGGCACCAACAAGACTTGCGATCACGTCTTTTTTGTATGGCCTTACAGGATTAGTAGTTTCTATTGTCATGATGAATTATATCATGATTGAAGATTGGCCTCAGAATATTGGTGGTAAACCAAGTTTTAGTTATATCGAAAACATGCCATCTTTTATTCCGATTATGTTTGAGTTGACCGTGTTTTTTGCAGCGCATTTAATGGTAATTACGTTTTACTTGCGTAGTAAAATGTGGCCATTCAAAAAAGCAGAGAATCCGGATGTAAGAACAACTGACGATCATTTCTTAATGGAGATTAGCGCAGGCGCTAATGTTGATGAACAGTTTGAAATATTAAGACACACAGGAGCGGTAGAAATTACCTTAATTGATAAAGCACACTAGTACACATGAAAAGCTTATTTAAATTAGTAGTATTGATGGTTGTTTTGATCTCTTTTGCATCTTGCCAAAAGAAAACGAGACCTAATTATCAATTTTTTCCAGACATGTATGAGCCAATAGGGTATGAAGCTTATGGAGAAGCTGATTTTTTACCTAATGGCATGGAAGCTAAATTACCTGCTAAGGGTTCAGTAGCACGAGGTCACAAGCCTTTTGATATTGATGGTTCTCTTGAAGGCTATGACCTAGCAAAAGCAACTTTAGTGAGTCCGTTGGATTCAACTCAAATTGATTCACCAAGAGGTGGTCAGCTATATGATATTTATTGTGGGATTTGTCATGGTAAAAAAGGAGATGGCCAAGGAACTTTAGTAAAACGTGAAAAGATATTAGGAGTACCTGCCTTTGATGATCAAGGAAGGGCTCTAACTCAAGGAAGTGTTTATCATACTATTCATTATGGTAAAAACGTCATGGGATCTTATGCTAACCAATTGAACGAAGAAGAGCGTTGGCAAGTTGTGGATTACGTGATGCACTTGAAATCAGAATTAGGAGGAAGTCAGACTGTTAAAGATTAAATAAAGATATGTACACAATTTCAAATAGATTAAAGACATTTTCCATCATCCTTATTGTTCTGGGTGTTTTAGGAGTGGCTTATGGTTTTATGACATCTCATAAATCTTTAGACGAAATAAAAACGATGTTGGCCGAAGAGCACGCTCATGATGCAGCAGCTGATGCTCATGCAATAGCAGGTGATGCCCATGCAGCGGCTAATGATCAATTAATAGCAGCTGAGAACTATAATCCTGATGCTGTCGTGGCTACTGAATTAGAACAAGCATCTCCAGATGCGCATGCAGAGCATGTGCAAGCACAATTGGCAAAAAGACCTTGGTCAGCATTATATGTAGCTGCCTTTTTCTTTATGATGATCGCTCTTGGAGCATTAGTTTTTTATGCGATCCATATTGCCGCACAGGCCGGTTGGTCGCCATTATTAATGCGTGTGATGGAAGGAATCTCGGCTTATTTATTACCGGGTGCCATTATTGTTGTCGCTATTGCTGTAGGCTCACATTATATCGGAACTAATAATGAAATATTCATTTGGATGAACGATGATGTAGTTGCTGGCGATAAACTTATCCAAAACAAATCCGGGTATTTGAATATTACAGCGTTTTTGATCAGAGCCGCCATCTTTATTGCAGGTTGGTGTACCTATAGACATTTTGCACGTAAATTCTCTCTTGCTCAAGATACCGCGGAACCTGGCGATAATAAATACTTTGTAAAGTCTTTTAGAATTGCAGCTGGATTCTTGGTGTTTTACATCTATTCAGAATCTGTAATGTCATGGGACTGGATCATGAGTGTTGATCCACATTGGTTCAGTACGTTGTTCGGATGGTATATTTTGGCAGGTATGATTGTTAGTGCGGTTACAGTAATCGCTATGGTAGCCATCTATCTGAAATCAAAGGGACTTTTACCTATGGTCAATGATAGCCATATTCATGATTTGGCGAAGTATATGTTCGGATTCAGCATTTTCTGGGCTTACCTATGGTTCTCTCAATTCATGCTTATTTGGTATGCTAATATTCCCGAGGAAGTGACATACTTTGTAACGCGAATAGAAGATTATAAATTACCATTCTTCGGAATGTTGGTGCTTAACTTTGTGTTCCCATTCTTAATTTTGATGAATAGTGATTACAAGCGTGTGCCTTGGTTCGTAATTATGGCTGGAGTCCTTGTGTTAGTTGGGCATTATGTTGACATTTTTGTTATGATTATGCCGGGAACTGTAGGGGACAGATGGTTTATTGGAATTCCTGAAATTGCATCTGTTTTGTTCTTTTTAGGCTTATTCTTGTTAGTTGTGTTTACGTCTTTGACCAAAGCACCATTAACTCCAAAGCACAACCCATTTATCAAAGAGAGCGAAAATTTCCATTATTAATAATAACATATAAAGAAGATAAACGACAATGACTGCTTTATTTACAATTATCATAGTACTTTTTGTAGCTGTAGCTATTTGGCAACTGGTCAAAATATTTGATCTGGCACAATTGAGTACTGACACTTCAAATGGTGGAATAGCAACGGATTACGATAATAAGATTAATGGTCAATTAATGCTATGGTTTTTGGCGTTCATTTATATCATTACCATTATCTGTTTTGTGTATTGGGGAGACTTACCATTAATGTCAAATTCAGCGTCAGAACATGGTGCTGAAGTTGATAATTTGATGGCGATTTCCATGATTCTTATTTTTACCGTGCAAATAATTACCCAGTTTTTATTGCATTGGTTCGCATTTAAGTATCGCGGCGAAAAAGGGAAAAAAGCCTTATACTATGCTGATAACAACACGTTAGAAGCAATTTGGACGATCATCCCTGTGATTACGTTGTCTGGTTTAATTATCTACGGATTATTCACATGGACATCCATTATGAATATTGATGAAGATGCTGACCCTATGGTTGTTGAGTTGTATGCACAACAGTTTAATTGGACCGCACGCTATGCAGGACCTGATAATGTTTTAGGTTTAGCGAATGTCAGGTTGATTGATATCGATAGAGCCAACGTTTTAGGAATTGATGAAGCCGATCCAAACGCCAACGACGATATAATTGTAAAGGAATTGCACTTGCCAGTAGGTCAACCTGTAGTGTTCGAAATTCGTTCGCAAGATGTATTGCACTCGGCCTATATGCCGCATTTTAGAGCACAAATGAACTGTGTCCCTGGAATGATTACCAAATTTGCATTTACGCCAACGGTAACGACCAAGGAAATGCGTGAGAACCCAGACATGATTGATAAGGTTCGTAATATTAATAATATACGTGCTGAAAAAAGTAAAGAATTGATGGCTAAGGGTGAAGAGGCTCTCGAGCCTTATGATTTTGATTATCTGCTATTATGTAATAAAATTTGCGGTAAATCTCATTACAACATGCAAATGAATATCATTGTAGAAACTCAGGAAGAGTTTGACGCTTGGATTAAAGAGCAAAAAACCTTCAAACAATCATTGAAATAATAATAAAAATCGTTTAAAAAAGTATTTATAGATTATGTCAACACACGCAGTAGATATTAACTCACAGGACGACGGTCACGGACATCATCACAAAGAAACCTTTATAACCAAGTATATTTTTAGTCAAGATCATAAAATGATCGCTAAGCAATATTTGATTACAGGAACGCTGATGGGGATTGTTGGTGTCATGATGTCACTAATGTTCCGTATTCAAATTGCATGGCCAGAAGAGCCAAATATACTTTTTGAAGCGTTATTGGGGAAATGGGCACCAGGTGGTGTCATGGATGCTGATATTTATTTGGCTTTGGTTACCATTCATGGTACCATCATGGTTTTCTTCGTGTTAACTGCTGGTTTGAGTGGAACCTTTAGTAATCTTTTGATTCCTTATCAAATTGGGGCGCGAGATATGGCATCAGGATTCATCAATATGTTGTCGTATTGGATATTCTTCGTGTCCTGTATCATCATGATGTCATCACTGTTTCTTGAAGCTGGTCCTGCCGCAGCAGGATGGACCATCTATCCTCCTTTAAGTGCCTTACCAATGGCACAACCAGGATCTGGATGGGGAATGACGCTTTGGTTAATATCCATGGCCTTGTTTATTGCACAATCCTTATTAGGATCATTAAACTATATCGTAACGGTCATAAACATGCGTACTAAAGGGATGTCAATGACAAGATTACCATTGACGATATGGGCGCTTTTTGTGACAGCAATTATTGGGGTAGTATCCTTCCCAGTATTATTGGCAGCGGCGCTATTATTGATCATGGATAGAAGTTTTGGTACCTCCTTCTTCTTATCCGATATTTTTATACAAGGTGAGGTTTTACATTACCAAGGTGGTTCTCCGGTTCTTTTTGAGCACTTATTCTGGTTCTTAGGTCATCCTGAAGTTTATATCGTTATTCTTCCAGCCATGGGAATTGTTTCAGAAGTCATGGCGACCAATTCACGAAAACCGATTTTTGGCTATCGAGCCATGGTGGCATCGATTTTAGCAATCGCTTTTTTATCTACCATTGTTTGGGGTCACCATATGTTCGTTTCAGGAATGAATCCATTCTTAGGTTCGGTGTTTACTTTTACAACTTTATTGATTGCAATACCTTCTGCGGTAAAAGCCTTTAACTGGATTACGACCATCTGGAAAGGAAATCTTCAGATGAACCCTGCCATGTTATTTTCCATTGGTTTTGTTTCTACCTTTATTACTGGTGGTTTGACAGGAATTATTGTTGGAGATAGTGCTTTAGATATTAACGTTCACGATACGTATTTCGTTATTGCTCACTTCCACTTGGTAATGGGTATCTCAGCGATTTACGGGATGTTTGCAGGAATTTACCATTGGTATCCAAAAATGTTTGGTAGAATGATGAATAAGAACTTAGGTTACATTCACTTCTGGATCACTGCTATTGCTGCTTATGGGGTGTTTTTC
>JBARDR010000726.1:0-2294 GCA_049795335.1 Gelidibacter sp.
ACCGTGATGTGCATACACTCGGATATTTTCAACTTTTATAATGCCCATAATTCCTTTTATAAGCACAAAAATAAGGCATTTATAGAACTAAAAAAATCGCTAATTTTGCAAAGGAATTCTTATTGCATATTTCAGCTCCATAAATAATAAGAACAAATGCACCGTATTATGTCAGAAGAAACAAAACCGCTCAACTTTATTGAGCACATTATAGAAGAAGATTTATCACAAGGAATGTCAAGAAATGACCTTAGATTTAGGTTTCCACCTGAGCCTAATGGCTATTTGCACATTGGCCACACAAAAGCTATTGGTATTAGTTTTGGTTTGGGAGAGAAATACAATGCGCCCGTAAATCTTCGTTTTGATGATACTAACCCGACTAAGGAAGAACAGGAATATGTGGATGCCATTAAGGAAGATGTGGCTTGGTTGGGCTATACTTGGGCGAATGAATTGTATTCTTCTGATTATTTTCATCAGTTATATGATTGGGCTGTGCAATTAATCAAAGAGAATAAGGCTTATGTAGATTCTCAATCTTCTGAAGCTATGGCGCAACAGAAAGGAACTCCTACGCAACCAGGTGTGGATGGTCCTTATCGCAATAGAACTGTGGAAGAAAATCTCGAACTTTTTGAGTGCATGAAAAACGGCGAATTTGATGAAGGTACCCATGTATTGCGTGCTAAAATTGATATGCAACACACCAATATGCTCATGCGTGATCCGTTGATGTATCGGATTTTAAAGAAACACCATCACCGAACAGGAAATGATTGGTGCATTTATCCAATGTACGACTGGACGCATGGCGAAAGTGATTATATTGAAAGTATTTCGCACAGTTTATGTTCGCTCGAATTTAAGCCTCATAGAGAGCTGTACGATTGGTTTCTGGACCAAGTGGTCGAACCTGGTAAAATCCGTCCAAAACAACGTGAATTTGCTCGTTTAAACCTTAGTTATACTATAATGAGCAAACGAAAGTTGCTGAGGTTAGTTGAAGATCATATTGTTTCAGGTTGGGACGATCCACGTATGCCTACAATTTCGGGTTTACGCCGTCGTGGGTATACGCCAAACGCTATTAAGAAATTTATTGAAACCGTTGGTGTTGCCAAACGTGATAATATCATTGACGTGGCGCTTTTAGAGTTTTGCATCCGCGAAGATCTGAATAAGATTGCACCGCGTATTATGGCAGTTTTGGATCCTGTCAAAGTCATTATTACCAATTATCCAAAAGGAAAAGAGGAGTGGTTAGAGGCCGAAAACAATCAGGAAGATGACAACGCTGGCTTCAGAAAAGTACCGTTTTCAAGAGAATTATATATTGAAAGAGACGATTTTAAAGAACAAGCCGGCAGCAATTATTTCCGATTAACTTTAGGTCAGGAAGTGCGCTTAAAGAATGCCTATATCGTAAAAGCAGGAAGTGTTGTTAAAGATGCTGAAGGTAATATCACTGAAATTCACTGTACCTATACGGATGATGCGACCAAAAAAGTAAAAAGTACGATACATTGGGTATCGATTGAACATGCTATAAAAGCAGAAGTTCGAGAATACGATCGATTGTTTATGGATGAATCGCCAGATACACATCCAGAAAAAGACTTTATGGAATTATTGAATCCGGAGTCCTTAAAAATCATAACCGCTTATGTGGAACCAAGTTTAAAAGAGGCTCAAATTGGCGAACGCTTCCAGTTTCAACGTCTTGGTTTTTTTAATGTTGATAAAGATTCGACTTCTGAAAAATTAATTTTTAATAAAACTGTTGGTTTACGGGATTCTTGGGCGAAGGCAAAGCCAAGCGAAAAGAAAAACGACACTCCACTAAAACCACAAAATAATCAGCCACAACGTAAATCCATCGATGTCATTCAACAATTGGGTAAAAAATATACCAATCTTCCTGAAGATAAACAATTGAAAACCAAAGTAGAAATTCAAGAACTGGCCAATAATGTGAGTTATGATGATTTGCAACCTTGGTTTAATACCGCAGCCAAAAAAGTGGGAACACGTATTGCGACCATGATTACGCTTGGTGTTTTATTGAAAAAAGGTTTGGAAAGAAATGAGGATATTAATGCCTTTATAACTTCAGGATTGGAAGATAAAAATGAGGGTTTAGTTGCTGAAGCAAGAAACCTCTAAGCTTTTTATACTGATAGGTTATTTATGATTATGGGTTTGTTGTGAACGGTATTATCACGATCGTTCGAAACAAACCTTTTTTTAAATAGTGGTTTTTATTGCCTGGAATGTAGCGTATTCATTATTAT
>JBARDR010000727.1:0-1982 GCA_049795335.1 Gelidibacter sp.
AAAGATAATTTGCTGAATATTTACCACGATCTCTCAAATGCTGAATACAACTTCACTTCTGAAACTGGCGATTTTAATAATCGTTTCGTCATTGTTTTTCAAAATGAAATCTTATCTAGAAATAAAATTACCTTAAACACCAAAGACCTATCTATTATTGAACATAGCAACGGACAAATTCAATTTTCGATCGGACATAACTTAACCATTAAGTCTGTTGAAATCATGGATCTATTAGGAAGAAGTTTATACTTTTTAAAAGGTAATAGCGGTTTTGAAGTTTATGATTTCAACCAATTGAGTCAAACTGCCTATATTGCCAAAATAGAACTATCCAACGGACAAATAATTACCAAACGCGCCATAAAGCGTCATTAAAATAATCATATCAAAACTGACATGTATTTAGCTAAACACCTGATTTAAAACCTGAAGAGATTTGGGTTTCCTAAAATCTGAAAGGTGCAGTTCAAAATAAAACAGCATCAAGTTCAATAAAGACTGCCGTTGGGTTGAATTCAATTTCACACTATTTAATTCATCAAATTTTATACTTAAGAGCTGCTTGATAAATATTAAATTTTCTCCCGAAACGGTATAAGGACTCTGTGGCTTCAGTTCGAAACTCCCAGATCGCAAATTAAAATACGGAAAATCCGATTGGGAAGTATCTGGATAAAAACCTAAGTGCTTGGAGAGCTCCAATATAAACAACAAATGAAAATTCGCAAACTCTGTTTCATGATCCAGCCACTGTAAGGAAGTTTCTAAAAATTCATATAATGACAAATTAGCCTCTTCTTCTCTTAAACTGGTTGTCAAAACTTCTGACAAAAACATCACAATAGCAGCTTTTAAAATATTGGTGTGCATGCTTTTGTATGGCACACTTAACTTGACATCTGCAATATAATGCAAGCTCTGGTTTGGCTTGAAATTCTCCTCAATTTCTAATTGTGACAAGGATTGGTAATAAGCTATTTTGGAGTTGGTCTTTTTGCTTTTTAAAACCCCTCGCAACAAATAACTGACCACCCCTCTATTTTTGGTATAACATTTTACAATCACATCATGGTCTCCATATTTGATTTTGGAAAGGACAATGGCGTTGGTTTTAACTAACATAATTTGTTTGAATGAGTCAGATTAACGAATAATCAACAGTTTTAAGACTTTGGTTTCAAAAGAATCCAAATCAGAAATCATGATTAAATAAACCCCCGAAGCCACAATATTATTGGCCAAGTTTTTGCCGTTCCAGATGGCAGTTCCGCCATCAATCGCGAAATTATAACTGGATTGAGAGGATCTCAAATTAACTCTAGACTGAGCTTCAGCAACCAGATTACCTTCAATATCCGTGATTTTGATATTGACATTTTCAGTAATGCCCTTAATTTTAACGCCCTTATTAATATCATTCAAATTGTTGGCACCTAAAATATCATATTCTGGCCGTACTGGATTAGGATAGGCGAAGGCATTTACTAATTCCTCATCTGCTTTAGAACCACCTGAATTAAAAGACACCAATCCCTTTGGGGTCGCAATATAAACTTTTCCGGTTTGTGTATCAATTGAGATATCATTTATGGTATTAGATGGCAATGGCGAATTAGCGGTCGTAAAATGATATATGGTTTCTTGACCATCGGGAGAAAAATAAAAAACTCCCGATTGTCCTGTCCCAATCCACTTATTATTGGAACCATCCACTTCAATATCTGAAATAACTTGGTTAGATAATAACTCCTTTGGGATGCCGTCATCTAAAATGACAATCTCCTTAACCGTTATGTTGTTATTAGTAAAAAAACTTTCTGTATTATAAAGCACTCTCAAACCCTTTATGGTGCCAATCCATAATTGATTGTTATTATCCATAGCTAACGATTTTACATTGTCGGCCGGCATGTTACTTTCTTCACTAGCAATAAACTTTACTGAATTTCCTGAACCATTGAAACTATATCCAATAAGTC
>JBARDR010000728.1:0-2285 GCA_049795335.1 Gelidibacter sp.
TACGACCGACTGATTGGCCTGGGCGAAGCATCTTCCGTTAATATTTCGAATTAATTATAATTTTTTAAACTCCCTTTGTTCTTTTTCCACAACTCTAATTAATCACTTTTTACAGTCCATATTAAAAAGTGTTTTAACTATAATTATACAGATTATCTTTAGCGTCATATCTTAAACGGAATAAATTACGTAGATAGAGAAAATTATCCTATTTTAGCTACACTCAAAAAAAATCATAATGGTTCAGCAAGTTACAAGTGGCATCAAAATAAGTGTTGAAACGACCTTTGAAGGCACCTTTTATAAAAACTATAAAGTCCATTTTGCTTTTGGCTATAAAGTAACTATTGAAAACCAAAGCAAAAATTCTGTGCAGCTAAATTCCCGTCATTGGAGAATTTTAGATGCTTTAAACAATATTGAAATTATTGAGGGCGAAGGCGTCATTGGCAAAAAACCTGTTTTAAAACCTGGTGAAACGCATAGGTACACCTCTGGATGTTTGCTATCATCACCTTACGGTGCGATGCAGGGTCATTACAACATGATTAATTTCACAAATTCCAATACCTTCAAAGTGTATATCCCGTCCTTCAAATTGTGCGCTCCTTTTGCACTAAATTAATCACTTTTCATTTTTATTTGGCATCACACATTTCGCATTGGAATGATCTTCATTTTCAAAACAATCTATAACTACACCTTCTATTTCAATGCCTTGCGAAGCCCTTTAAACGGACTCATAGAATCAGCTTCTCACATTGTGCGCTCTATTAAGCACTTAAATCATAGAAAAATACCACATATATTTAACGAGCATTTAGCAATCCATTCCATTAAAAAGCGGACAAATTTTTGTACCTTCGCAGCTCAAATTTTTTAATCATTCAAAATTAAAATACACATGGGAAAAGGATTTTTCAAGGTACCAGTGGCTGTAAATGAGCCTATAAAAACTTACGCTCCAGGATCATCAGAACGCGAAGCGGTTTTAGCTGAATATTCTAAAATGTTCAATAGCAAAGTTGACGTACCTCTTTATATCAACGGCAAATATGTAAAAACCAAAAACACGACAACCATGTCTCCACCGCACGACCATAAACATGTGGTTGGAACTTATCATTTGGCTGAAAAAAGCCATGTTGAAGAGGCGATTGCAACAGCTCTTGAAGCAAGAAAAACATGGTCTCAATTACCTTGGGAACACCGCGCTGGTATTTTTCTTAAAGCCGCTGAGTTGATTGCTGGACCTTACCGCGCAAAAATCAACGCCGCTACCATGATTGCGCAATCTAAAACTATCCATCAAGCTGAAATTGATTCAGCATGTGAACTTATTGATTTCTTGAGATTCAATGTTCAGTATATGACGGAGATTTACAACGATCAACCAAAAAGCACAAGTGATGCTTGGAACCGGATTGAATATCGTCCTTTAGAAGGCTTCACTTACGCCGTGACTCCATTTAACTTTACGGCCATCGCTGGTAACTTGCCATCATGTATGGCTTTAATGGGAAATGTGGTCATCTGGAAACCGAGTAATCATCAAGTTTATTCTGCAAAAGTGATTATGGACGTCTTTGAAG
This sequence comes from Gelidibacter sp., assembly GCA_049795335.1. Classification (GTDB taxonomy): domain Bacteria; phylum Bacteroidota; class Bacteroidia; order Flavobacteriales; family Flavobacteriaceae; genus Gelidibacter. The sequence goes on from JBARDR010000728.1 coordinate 1,593, forward strand.
AAGCTGGCGTTCCTGCAGGAGTTATCAACGTTGTTTTTGGCGATGCCGCAATGATTACGGATACGATAATGGCGAGTCCTGATTTTTCTGGATTGCACTATACAGGATCAACTTCCGTTTTTCAAGATTTATGGAAAAAAATTGGAAACAATATTGCCAACTATAAAACCTATCCAAGAATTGTTGGAGAAACTGGAGGAAAAGACTTTATCGTCGCTCATCATACTGCCGATCCTAAACAAGTAGCCACTGCTATTGTAAGAGGTGCTTTTGAGTTTCAAGGCCAGAAATGTAGTGCAGCATCAAGAGCTTATATTGCAAAAAGCATTTGGACCAAAGTCAAAGATTACGTCGTTGAGGACCTAAAAACAATCACCATGGGATCTCCAGAGGACATGAGCAATTTTGTGACTGCGGTGATCCATGAAGCATCTTTTGACAAATTGGCCAACTATATTGACCAAGCAAAAAAAGATAAAAACGCCACCATTATCGCAGGTGGAAATTATGATAAGAGCAAAGGTTATTTTATAGAACCAACCATTATAGAAACCACAGATCCTAAATACACCACTATGTGCACTGAGCTTTTTGGACCCGTGATGACAATTTATGTTTATGAGGATAAAGATTTCAGCAAAACCTTAAAACTAGTAGATGAAACCAGTGAATATGCACTAACCGGTGCTATTA
>JBARDR010000729.1:0-3110 GCA_049795335.1 Gelidibacter sp.
GATCACAATTCAGAGCATTTAATACCGCTTCAGAAGGCGTTTCAAAAGAAGCCTTGGTGATCTTATTGAATCTCGGGTCAGCGTTTAGTTTCTGGAGGTATTTTGCGAAAATGGGAAGTGCTGAATTCGCACCTTGTCCAATTCCTGTAGAGCTAAAACCAATCTGTTGATTGTCATTTCCCACCCAAGTTACCGTAACTAATTTTGGCATAATCCCCACAAACCACCCGTCTTTATTGTCTTGGGTTGTTCCAGTTTTTCCGGCAATGGCATTATTCAATTGATAAGTTGAGCGTAATCTTGACGCGGTACCTTCGTTGGCCGTAGCTTTTAAAAACTCGAGCATCACTTGTCGTGTGTCATCATTAAACGCCATCTCAGTTTTTGAATGCTCAGGATAAAGGTCTTCATAAGAAGCAATGACGTTGCCATCTTTATCTTCTATTTTGGTGATAAAAACTGGATTTGAAGGTTTGCTGCCATTAACATACGACGTGTAAGCTTTTGCTAACTCTAAAACGGTCAGGTTGGAAGAACCTAAAGCAATAGACGGGACAGCTTCTATATTGCTTTTTATGCCCATATTTACGGCCTGCGTGATCACTTTATCAATGCCAGTTTCATAAAGCACCTTTACGGCAATGGTATTGATCGAGTTGCTTAATGCATTTTGCAGCGAATAGTTTAAATCCTCATCCTCAAAAGTGCCGGAATTGGTAGGGCGCCAATTATTGACATCACTATAAGTAATGGCTTTTAAAGGAAAGTATGTGCATGGATCCATTCCGTTTTCTAAAGCAGCGGTATAAACAATGGGTTTAAACGTAGAGCCTACCTGGCGTTTGCTTTGCACAATATGATCAAACTGAAAAAAGGCGTAGTCAATACCACCAACGTAGGCTTTTATGGCGCCATTGGAAGGATCTAAAGAGACTAATCCAGCATTCAGGAATTTGGAATAGTATTCCAAACTATCTAAAGTGGATATAGATTTCACGGAATTTTCATCCCACGAAAATAAATCGGTTTGATGTTTTATTTTTAATGAATCCTCAATAGCCTTGTCATTTAAGCCTTGGGCTTTGAGTTTTTTATAGACTTTTAAACGTTTTTTAGCGGCTTCAAATGCCGGTTGTCCTTTAAGCCATGGTGCATTTTGTCCGTAAGCTTTTTCAAACTGCCGTTGCAAATCCGTCATATGCTCTTTCATTGCAGCCTCTGCGTGGCGTTGCATGGTGTTGTCTAAAGTCGTATATATTTTTAAACCGTCATGATAGATATTATACATTTCTCCATCTGGTTTCAAGTATTTTTTTTGCTTAAGTAAACTATCCAACTGCTTTTTAATCTGTGCTCTAAAATAAGGCGCTAAACCTTCATTGGGTGCATAGTTTTGATAGTCCACAATAATGCTGTCAGCTTTGGCTTTTGATGCCTGTAATTCAGTGAGGTAGCCGTATTTTACCATCTGATTGATGACAACATTTTTTCTGATATGGGATTTTTCAGGATAACGACGCGGATTGTAACTGGTATTCGCTTTTAGTGACCCTATTAAAGTTGCGGATTGCACCAAGGTCAAATCTTTGGTATGGGAATCAAAAAACTTTTCGGAAGCGCTTTCAATGCCATAGGTGTTATCAGGAAAAGGAACCGTATTGAGATATAGAGTAAGGATTTCCTCTTTGGAATAGAGCTTTTCTATCCGTTTCGCAACGATGCTTTCTTTGATTTTGTTGACGACAATTCCAATGGAACCGTGGTTTTCACGTCCGAAGAGATTTTTCGCCAATTGTAAAGTAATGGTACTACCGCCGCCGGACGAATCATTAGACATCAAAATGCTTTTGAAAAAAACCCGAAGCAAACTTTTATTGTCGATGCCATTGTGCTCATAAAATCGAGCATCTTCTGTAGCAATTAAAGCATCAATTAAATGTTGGGGAAAATCAGAATATTTGATCGATTGTCGGTCGTAAACATAAATTTTTCCAATCAAATTATTATTGGCATCCAGAACCTGTGTGGCCTGACTTTGTTTAAGGAGCGTGAGTTGTTCTGAATCAGGAATTTTTCCCCAGAGACCCATGTAAATGCTGCTGTAAAAACAAATAAAAAGGGCTAAAAGAATGCCTAAGCCGTAGCTCATTCTTTTAGCCCATTTGAGAAGTTTAACTTTGTTGATGTTCATTCTTTTTAAAATGTCTTTACAAAGTAACGGTTATCCTTGATAAGTATTTCAATTTATTAAATGAGAATGGCATCTCACAATTCTAATAATGAAATTCTTATTCTTTTTTGCGTTCATCAATCAACTGCTGCAATTGCTTGCCGTATTTGGAAGCTTTAATTTCTGGAGTCAACGATTTAACGATAGTATCTAAATATTTGATGTTTGCATCTGGGATTTCCGATATTGCCAAATAAGGAGCAATCTCATTATCTTTATTGTTAATAGCAAAGTTGATGGTGTACAAATATCTTCTGATAATCAAATTATTATGAGCCTTTAAACTTGAATCTATTTGAAGAGAGTCTTGACTTTGGTGCGCTACTAGGTTGTCCTTGATAAGATCCAGATTTTTATCCTTGAACTTGGACATGATCGCCTTGTATTCTTCTAATTTTTCTTGTTGTTTGGAGCCGGTAATTTTTGCATCCACAAAGAAGTTTTTCAGCGTGGTGTGGATTTCTGTAATGCCTTGATCAGCAAAAAAAGGAATTAAACCACTATCTTCTCCTTGTTTATCGAGCTTTAGATAAAGAACTTCTGGGCCATCTAAGTATGCGTGAAGTTCAAATTGTGAATCGTCAGTGATCTTTAAGGAGTCTATTGAAATCAATAAAGTGTCTTTAACCTTTTGGAGATAAACCGTTCCTTTCTTTAAATCTTTGATAGTGCCTTTAAGGGTGAAATTTGATTTGTCTTTAGCACAAGACGAAACAATAAGTAAACTGAGGATAAACGCTATTCTTTTCATTGAAATTTTTAAATTTTGGTGGGCAAATATCTTATAATAATCGATTAAAAACTAACCTGCGGCAACTATTCTCATGAGCTCCGCACATAAAAGTGCCCCATAAGTTCCGATGACATAGCCAAAGACGGC
>JBARDR010000730.1:0-2512 GCA_049795335.1 Gelidibacter sp.
TATCTCGATTTTTCCAAATCCAACTCAAGGTAATCTGAATTTGAGAATCCCATCTCATATTGACGATTGAAAGTTCAAATGTTCGAGGTTTTGGGTAAGAATATTAAGGTTTCATATCAGAATTAAATATTGAACACGTCGAGTTTACCACAAGGGTTTTATATGTTAAAAGTGGAAACATCTCATGGCAATCTTACCAAAAAGATTGTGAAGCAGTAACACGGCTATATTTGTCCTAAACCCATGCCTTTACATGGTTATTTTTATTAAATCAAATTAAGCTGGTTTGAGAATTTTTATCTAATAGATGGCCCTTATATTTCTGATCACAGCTTCCATATAGTGGGTTGTTAAGGAGTCAAATTGAATAATAATATAAACATTGAATAATGATAAGATACCAATGTTGCCAGATAATGGATTGAATAAGCTATTGTTAATCGCTCAGCTTAAAAATGCAAATAACGTATGAAATGGATTGGTTTATTAAATACTGAGTAAAAATCATTTAGTATTTTTATAAAATCCGTATTCTTGTATAGCGAAAGCATTTTGTTGAAATGGAGTTTGTTAAGATGTTTTCGGAGCTCATAATTAATACCATTTAATTTTGAAAACTCGTCTGCTGCGCATCACATTTATTTTTTTTACGGCCATTGGTTGTATCAATAAACATGAGCCCTCTTCTCAAAACAATCCTCCTGATCCTATAAAAAACCAAGGAGCTTCTCAATCTCAGGTTGACAATCAATCCGCTGTTGGCTCTAAATATTCTATCGAACAATTAGATAATGCCAATGGCCTTTCCAACAGTTCGGTAAATACCATTTTTCAGGATTCTGAAAATTTATTATGGATTGGCACTTGGGACGGCTTAAATAGATACGATGGAAATCATTTTAAGATTTTTAGACCTGAATTAAATAACGAAAATAGTCTGAGTAATCAGGTTATTCTCAAAATTGACGAAGATAGCGCCGGTCAAATATGGGTGCTGACCATGCACGGTTTAAATCGGTACGACAAAAAATCAAACACATTTAAGACCTATTATTTTTCCAGAAAAGATAAACCTCCTTTTTCAGAATCTGAATTTAATATGGCGCTCGACGGTTCTAAAAATGTCTTTTGTGCGGTGAAAGATTGGGGGATTGGTTACTTTGATGGTAAAGAATTCCGACCCTTACAAATTAAACATCTTCCAAATCAAGCCGTCAAAAAGATGGCGTTTATGCCTAATGACCAATTGCTCTTACTATTTGATAACAATGAACTTTTTTCCTTAAAAATAGAATCACGTTCGGCAGCCGAAAAAATGTCTTCTCAGCCAGAGCTCATTTCAAATAATGTGGCGGATTTTGAAATCGTGTCGTCGGGTCAAATATGTTTTGTTAAAGGTTCTGGTAATGCCATTTTGTATTCTTTTCAAGATAATAAGGCTTTGCAAATTAATACGGATGCAGTCCATAATATCATTCATAAAACTAAAGTAGGTGTCTTATTAAATACTGCTTCGGGATATTTTATCATTGATAGTTTAGGGAAAAAGAGTACTAATTCATGGGTTAAAAGTTTAAAGAATCAAAAAATAACAACTTTGCTTGAGGGCACTGAAAATGTTATTTGGACAGGAACTGATGGCGATGGACTTTTTAAGATGTATCCGCTAAAAAAGACGTTCAATTTGGTCTCTAAATCACAGATTCGGGAAATTGATGGGAGTATTGTAAGGGCGTTTTTAGAAGTAGAAGAAAATTCCTTTTGGATCGGAACCAAGGGAAGTGGCTTATTTAAACTTCCTTCTGATTTCTACGAAAATGTCAACAAGCCTATAAAATATCAAAACTTTAATCAAAAGAACAGTGGTATTAATAATGCCGTATTCGCGCTTTTTAAAGGAAACGATGACCTTATTTTTATAGGTACAGATGGCAATGGCATTAGTGTCTATGACTTAAAAAAGTCAAAATTTTTTGACTGGTCGGAAATTATTGGCCATGAATTATGCTCCTATTTTAAGTCTACCTATGCTATTTATCAGGATGATGACGGATATATTTGGGTAGGAACTAATGGTTATGGTATGATTGCTTTTAAAATCTCACGATCGGGAGAAAACTTAAAAGTCACAGACTTTAAGCAATATTTAGCGGCAAATAAAGCATTGCGATCCTTGAGCAGCAACATCGTTTTTTCAATAGTGCCCAGAAACAAAGAAGAGCTGTGGATTGGCACTCGACTGGGGGGATTGAATCTTTTTAATAAGACCACCAATGCATTTAAATCCTTTAAACACATCAAATACGATTCGCAAAGTTTATCAAATAATGATATTTTATCCCTGCATACAGATTCAGAAAAGAGACTTTGGGTAGGGACGAGCTTGGGACTTAATTTGTTAAAGGAATTTCATGGAGATACTGTTCCCGTTTTTCAAAATTTTACGGTAAAAGAAGGGCTTCCCAATAATACGATTCATGGTATCGTTTCTGATAAAAACGCTAATCTTTGG
>JBARDR010000731.1:0-4890 GCA_049795335.1 Gelidibacter sp.
ATGAAGAGCAGCTTCAAAAAGATGAGAAGCTATTAAAGGAATTGGAACAACTTCAAGATAAAATTCAAAAGGAAGAACTGACTCAGAAATTGGATCAGTTGGCAAAGAACAATAAAAATAAACAAAAAAGCCTGCAGCAATTATTGGAGTTGACCAAACGTTATTACGTGGCGAAAAAGGCTGAAAAATTGCAACACGGACTTGAACAATTAGCCAAAGATCAAGAGCAATTGTCCAAGGAAAAACAGGAAGCCAATACTAAGAAAAAACAGGACGAATTGAATAAACAGTTTGAAGATTTTCAGAAAGAATTGGAAGATCTTCAAAAAGAAAATAAGGCTTTAAAGAAACCCTTGGAGCTGCCTAAAGATAAAGAAACCGAAAAGGAAATTCAAAAAGATCAAAAAGAAGCCTCGGATGAACTTGGGAAGAAAGAGGATGCAGAGCGGAATAAGGATCAAAAAAACGCTGATCAAAAGCAGAAAGAGGCGCAACAAAAGCAAAAGGATGCTTCAAAAAAAATGAAACAAATGAGTGCTCAAATGGCTCAATCTATGATGTCGGGTGGCCAAGAGCAGATGCAGGAAGATGCGGCCATGTTACGTCAGATTCTAAAAAACTTATTGTTGTTTTCGTTCGATCAAGAAGATCTCATGAATAATTTTAAAAGCATTCAAATTAACCATAATCAGTACGGCACATTTCTGCGGAAGCAAAGTAATTTGCGTGAGCATTTCGCGCACATTGATGATAGTTTGTTTGCCTTGTCTTTGCGTCAACCGAAACTTTCTGAGAACATAAATTCTAAAATTACGGATGTCTTTTTTAACATCGACAAGTCGATGGATGAACTTTCTGAGAATTTGCTTTATCAAGGCGTGGCATCGCAGCAGTACACGATGACATCGGCGAATGATTTGGCGAGTTTTCTAAGTGATGTTTTAGATAATATGGAATCGGATATGAATTCTGGAGAGGGTCAAGGATCTGGAAAGGGGCAAGGACAAGATGGTAAAACTGGTGGGATGCAATTGCCAGATATTATCATGAGTCAGGAAGAGTTGAACAAGCAAATGGAAGAGGGTGTTAAAAAGAACGATTCTAGCAAGAAAGATGGCATCGGAAAAGATAATGAAGGAGAAAATGGAGAACCTGGTAAAGAAGGTCAGGCTGGTAGTGGTGAAGATTCCCAGGGAAATGGCGAAGGATTATCTGAAAAGATGAATGGTGAATTGTTTCGTATTTACCAACAGCAGCAGAAATTGCGTCAAGCGTTACAGGACAAGTTAAAGAAACTTGGCCAGGGTGGTCAAGGTCAGCAGTTGTTGAAACAAATGGAGCATATCGAATCTGATTTGATCAACAAAGGGTTTACTAATCAAACTTTGCAACGGATGATGATTTTGCAACAGCAACTTTTGAAGTTGGAAAACGCTACTTATATGCAAGAAGATGAGAATAGGCGCGAATCCACTACCAATAAAAAGCAGTTTGATGTCCCAGCTATTGATCAAATTCCGACCGCTAAAGAATATTTTAATACTACTGAAATATTAAACAGACAAACTTTACCTTTGCAAAACGTTTACAAGAAAAAGGTACAAGACTATTTTAAAAAAGAAAATGATCAGCTTTAATTACGAAACAGACTTACAATTGGACAATGAAGAGGATTTGTCGCAATGGATTTCCAACACCATCACTGAGGAAGGTTTTAGTGAAGGAGAAATCAATTATATATTTTGTGATGATGCTTACCTTTTAAATCTCAATATTGAGTTTCTTAATCACGATACACTTACGGATATTATCAGTTTTGACTATACTTTAGGAAAGCTGATTAACGGCGATGTTTATATTTCTGTGGAAAGAGTCCGTGAAAATGCTGCGGACTTTGAAGTGACTTTTGATAATGAATTGAGCCGAGTTATGATTCATGGCATTCTTCATTATTGTGGTTATAAGGATAAAACAGAAGATGAGGAGGCTATAATGCGCTCTAAGGAAAATTACTACATTGTCCAATTGGCTTAAGTTTCAGTAAATCAGTGTATATTTGCAAACTTTTCTTATGTCCTAAGAAGGGGTTTTTGGGCTTCAATAGTGAAAGGTCTGATGAAACAAAACGACCATTGTTCCACGTGGAACACTTTAATTATAAAATGACATACAATGTTTGATAAAGTATATGATGTGATTGTTGTTGGTGGCGGACATGCCGGGAGCGAGGCTGCCGCGGCCGCCGCTAACATGGGGAGTTCGACTTTATTGGTAACAATGAATTTGCAGAATATTGCGCAAATGTCCTGTAACCCCGCAATGGGCGGCATTGCCAAAGGGCAAATTTTACGGGAGATTGATGCGCTTGGGGGTTATAGTGGAATTATAAGTGACACGTCGGCCATTCAATTTAAGATGCTCAACAAATCCAAGGGTCCTGCCATGTGGAGTCCACGGGTGCAAAGTGACCGCATGAGGTTTGCTGAGCATTGGCGTTTGATGTTGGAAAGAACTCCGAATGTAGATTTTTATCAGGAGATGATATCTGGCTTAATTGTCGAAAATCATCAGATAGTTGGTGTGAAAACATCCTTGGGCTTAGAGATAAGAGGAAAGTCTGTGGTGCTTACAAATGGTACATTTTTGAATGGATTGATCCATATTGGCGATAAGAATTTTGGTGGTGGTAGGGCAGGAGAGAAATCTGCAACGGGTATTACAGAGCAATTGGTGGAGTTGGGTTTTGAATCTGGTCGAATGAAAACGGGAACGCCTCCAAGGGTTGATGGAAGGTCATTGGATTATTCTAAAATGGTTGTACAGCCTGGTGATGAAGTGCCAGAAAAATTCTCTTATTCTGATGTTACGAAACCATTGACGGTTCAAAGGGATTGTCATATGAGTTTCACAAGTCCGTTAGTGCATGATTTATTACGGGAAGGTTTTGATCGTTCGCCAATGTTTAACGGTCGAATTAAAAGTACAGGACCGCGTTATTGTCCGTCTATCGAAGATAAAATTAATCGATTTGCAACAAAGGATCGACACCAGATATTTGTTGAGCCAGAAGGATGGCATACGTGTGAGGTTTACGTTAACGGATTTTCCACCTCGCTTCCAGAAGATGTGCAGTTTAAAGCGTTGCGTTCCGTAGTCGGTTTTGAAAAGGTTAAGTTTTTCAGACCCGGGTATGCGATCGAATACGATTACTTTCCACCAACACAATTGAAGCATACTTTAGAAACTAAGTTAATAAAAGGTTTGTATTTTGCTGGTCAAATTAACGGAACTACTGGGTATGAAGAAGCAGCTTCGCAGGGATTGATGGCGGGTATAAATGCAGCGCTTCAGGTTCAGGAAAGAGAAGCGTTCACCTTGCGACGTGATGAAGCTTATATCGGTGTTTTGATTGATGATTTGATTACAAAGGGTACAGAAGAACCATACCGCATGTTTACATCTCGTGCAGAATACAGAACCTTATTAAGACAAGATAATGCGGATTTAAGATTGACACCTAAAGGTTATGAACTTGGTTTGGCTAGTGAAAAACGTTTGAAACGAATGGAGGAGAAGCATTCTAAAGCAGATGCTTTTGTTGAGTTCTTTAAACAAACCAGTGTGGATGCTGACGCTATCAACCCTATTTTGGAAGCTAATGATTCTGCCTTGGTAAATCAATCTGGGAAGCTGTTCAAGATTTTTGCAAGACCAAATATTTCCATGGAAGATATCCGTCAGATTGAGAGCGTAGATGCTTATGTTTTGAATCATGATTTAGACAAGGAAATTATTGAACAAGCAGAAATTCAGGTTAAATATTCAGGGTATATTGATAAGGAACGGAACAATGCAGACAAGCTTAATCGTTTGGAAGATTTAAAGATTCCTTCCAATTTCGATTATTCAATACTTAAATCTATGAGCATAGAGGCAAGGCAGAAATTGGAGAAAATCCGGCCAGTTACTATTTCACAAGCGTCACGGATTAGTGGCGTATCGCCGAGCGATGTGTCCGTGCTTTTGGTATATATGGGCAGATAAAACCTAAATTATCTTGAAGTGTTCCACGTGGAACGTTGGGGAATTATTTATTGACTATTTTTATTTTTATTCTGGATGTTAAAACTAGAATTTGAATTCAGGTCAAGAAGAAGATTTGACATGATAATTAGTATAATTCGTGTCAGAAAACAGATTTTATGTTTCCCGGCAGAGTCGCCAAGTCGCCAAGTTGGAATGTTTTTAAAACTGTGAAATTTGCCTTCAAAAAAAGCAGCGCCATCCATGTTCCATATATTCACATGAGATCGTTCTTTGGTTAATGTGAGAATAGATTTTAGTTTCTCCCAAAGTCGCTAACATAGAATATCTGTAAATTATTTAAATTGCAAGGTAGCCAAGATGGAATTTCTTGAAATTCTAAAAAATCGCTTCGAACATAAATCCACTTCTAAAAATCAATTCCAAAAAAGTAACTTAAGAATGTTGGAATACAGTCGTTCTATTCCTTAATTTTGCAATCATTAATTCAATCTTTAAATAGTATTTTCATCGTGTCGATTCCTATCCAAAAAAGAACCTATATAAAAGTAAATGATCATTCTGTTTCTGGAGAGAATTTCGAATTGCTATATAACTATGAATTAGACTTGCTCGAAACCTTTCCACAGCCATCTTCTGAAAAATTGCCTGAGTATTATAAAAGTGAAGATTATATTTCACATACCGACGCGAAACGGAACGCTTTTGAAAAAGTTTACCATCTTGTAAAAGGCATTGCTTTGAACAAGAAAATGAAACTCATCAATGAGGTTTCAGAAAATGGTAAAACACTACTTGATATAGGATGTGGTACTGGCGATTTTTTACAGGTCGCAGCTCATGCGG
>JBARDR010000732.1:0-4086 GCA_049795335.1 Gelidibacter sp.
ATACTGACACACGCGGTGCTTTTATGGATTATGCAGGAAATTATTGGGCGGTAAGTACGCAAAAAGAATAAGGATCTGAAACGTCCTGAAACTTTTGTAACTGTGAAATTTTAGGAGCTTCATTCTCATAGGATAGAAAGAGCCATTGGTACTGATTTTTTAATAAAAATCAGTACCAATTCTAAAAAAATTAAAACTTCGCTCTACTTCAATTCTGGGCTTAATCTGTCCGTTTTCTTTATTGTTCTATTGGTATAGCCGTGCATAACAATGCAAGAATTCATTGATATTTTGTCATTATTTTGATTGATTATGATGAATCCTACAAAAAAAAAGAAACTAACTATGAATTTTCTTAATAAAAGTAAGAATAAACTCTATTCTTACTTTTTACGCATGTAAATACTGATGGGAACGCCATGAAAGTTAAATTGCTCGCGTAACTGATTCTCTAAAAAGCGTTTGTATGGTTCTTTGACATACTGCGGCAAATTACAGAAAAAGGCAAATTGAGGCTGCGGTGTTGGCAATTGCATAATATATTTGATCTTCACGAATTTCCCTTTCAATGCAGGCGGTGGATAATTTTCGATAATTGGCAACAATACCTCGTTAAGCTTACTTGTTTTTATCTTTTTGCTGCGGTTGTTATAGACTTCAACAGCTGTTTCAATCGCCTTGAAAATACGCTGTTTATTAAGCACCGAAACAAATACAATTGGCACATCCGTAAATGGCTCAATTTCTTTTCGGATTTGTCTTTCGTAATCTCTTACGGTATTGGTTTCTTTTTCGACCAAATCCCACTTATTGACCAAAATGACGATGCCTTTTCTGTTGCGTTCAGCCAACCAGAATATGTTTTGCACTTGTCCGTCAAAACCACGTGTGGCGTCATGAACTAGTATAACCACATCACAATGCTCAATAGCTCTAACGCTACGCATTACGGAGTAAAACTCCAGATCTTCCTTGACTTTGGATTTACGACGGATTCCCGCAGTATCCACTAAATTAAACTCAAATCCGAACTGGTTATATTTTGTATCAATAGAATCTCTGGTAGTCCCAGCAATATCCGTAACAATATAACGATCTTCGCCGATAAGTGCATTAATGAATGACGATTTTCCTGCATTAGGACGACCCACCACAGCAAATCGTGGCAATTCACTTTCTTCTTCAAAAACATCCTCTGGCAAAGCTTTAACCACTTCGTCGAGCAAGTCTCCTGTACCACTACCACTAATACTAGCAATATTGAAATACTCACCTAAACCTAAGGCATAAAATTCGACCGCATCTTCAGCGCGTTTGTTGTTATCAACTTTATTAACTGCCAAAAACACAGGTTTATCAACTCTTCTGAGAAGTTTAGCCACATCCTCATCCATGCTGGTCACACCAGTTTCCACATCGACCACAAAAATGATCACATCGGCTTCTTCAATGGCGATTTCAACCTGTTTGTCAATTTCAGCCTCAAAAACATCATCACTGCCAATGATATATCCTCCAGTATCAATTACTGAGAACTCACGTCCATTCCATTCTGATTTGCCGTAATGCCTATCTCTAGTCACCCCGCTCACTGCATCAACAATGGCCTCCCTACGTTTGATTAAACGATTGAATAAAGTTGACTTTCCAACATTTGGACGCCCTATAATAGCTACTATATTACTCATACTTCTTTAATTGTTTGCAAATGTAGTGTTTCCATTTTAAAAAAAATAGACTATTTTTCAGGGCACTAAACTATAATTATGCCCATATCCAACGAAATTGTATTAAGACCGCGTTTTAAAATAGAATTAAACCATGACAACACGTCGGTTTTAAAGACTTTTGAAGCTGCTAAAGCCTCCTGTGAAACTTATAAAATAGTTAGGGTTGATGATCACGTTTTTATCCGATTACCTACACACCATCAACATTTTTGGTCGCCGCAACTGCATTTGGAAATTAATGAAACGGATTCTCATACCTCAATATTGCATGGATTATTTGGACCAAATCCGACGGTTTGGACCATGTTCATGTTTTTACATTTCTTGGTGGCAGGACTTTTTATTGCCTTCGGAATTTGGACTTATACGAACTGGACTTTAAAGAATCCATATGCGATTCAATTTGGATTGATGTTACTTATGGTCGCTGCTTGGTTTGTGCTTTATTTTGCCGGACGCTTCGGAAGAGCGAAAGGCAAGGCAGAAATGCATGGGTTGTATGATTTCATGAATGCGACCTTGAGGGGAAATGGAATGATATGAAAGACGGAGGATCGATGACGGAGGATAGATTTTAATACAAAACTCCACCACAGAGTTCCGCAAGCTTAATTCTCCTCCTTCTGAAGGAGGAGTGAATTCAATTCCAGTAAAGGAATTGAAGACGAGATGGTTTTTAGTACATGCATTTGTTGTCTTACCTTGAGCTTTTTTAACTTCGTAAACTTCATGGCCAAAAATCATGAATTTAAAACTGAAAACTACCCACTAAATCCAACACACTAATCACTAAACCCTACTTCTGGTTATACCCAAAACGTTTCAACTGCTTTTGATCGCTTCTCCAATTTTTATTGACTTTGACATACAGTTCCAAATGGACTTGCTTTCCAAAAAACAACTCTAAATCTTTTCTGGCCTCTATGCCTACTCTTTTTAGAGCGGCACCTTTATGACCAATAATGATTCCCTTTTGAGTTTCGCGCTCAACCATAATAACGGCGCGCATTCTAATAATTTTTTCTTCTTCAAAAAACTCTTCTGTATCTATTTCAACCGCGTATGGAATCTCCTTTTTGTAGTGAATTAATATTTTTTCCCGAATGGTTTCGTTTACAAAAAATCGTTCTGGTCGATCTGTCAATTGATCTTTTGGATAAAAAGCAGGAGATTCTGGTAACAATTCAATAATTCTACCAAAAACTTCCTTAACGTTAAATCCTTCTAAAGCTGAAATCGGATAAATTTCCGCATTGGGTACTTTTTCAGACCATAATTGCACTTGCCCTTCCAATTGCTGTTGGTCAGATTTGTCAATCTTATTCAACAATAACAATACAGGAATTTTAGAATTCGTGATTTTTCTAAAAAAAGCTTCGTCTTTTAGTTCCTGCTCTCCGATTTCTACCATATACACAAGTACGTCGGCGTCATCAAAGGCAGATTTCACGAAATCCATCATGGACTCCTGAAGTTCATAAGCCGGTTTGATAATCCCAGGAGTATCTGATAAAATGACCTGAAAATCATCGCCATTGACAATTCCAAGAATTCGATGTCTTGTTGTTTGCGCCTTTGACGTGATGATCGATAATTTTTCGCCTACGAAGGCATTCATCAATGTTGATTTCCCAACATTTGGATTTCCTATGATATTTACAAAACCTGCTCTATGCATCCTGTTATAATTTTTACAAAGATAAGTTTTAAATTTTAAGACGATTGATTAATCTGATGGGTTTAATCGTTTTTAATTCCCGTCATAACCTCAGCAACGGTGTGGGAATTATGGCCATATTTCAATGAAAATATGCGTGTGAACTCGGCACCAAAAAAGAAAATAAGACACGAATAAGATACCCAAAGTAACACCAACACGATGCTACCCGCAGCACCATAGGTCGATCCCGGATTAGAGGCTCCAAAATAAAGCCCTAACAAATACTTGCCAAGTGTAAAGAGTATAGCCGTTATAATGGCTCCGATCCATACCGTTTTCCATTTAATTTTCGTGTCTGGCATATACTTGAACATTAAAGCAAAAAGGGTAGTCACCACGCCAAGAGAAAGCACCAAATCCAACAAATAGGCTACATAAAGCACAATATTGGGGAAAAGTTGCTTTATATAACTATTGAAGACACCAAGAACCGCCGACACTATAAAACTAATGAGCAACAAGAAGCCAATAACCAATATAAAAGCAAAACTTCTGGCGCGATCTGTAAGCAACTTTTTAAAGCTGAATTTGCCAGAATCCTCAACTTTCCATATTTTATTAAGAGAAACCTGCAATTGATAAAACGCGCCTGTAGCTCCAAAAATCATACTGGCAATACCGATAAGTGTCGAAAGG
>JBARDR010000733.1:0-2542 GCA_049795335.1 Gelidibacter sp.
CAGGGATATTTGGGGAAATGATCACAATGGCAAACAACATAATTTATCTGATTATAATGGTAAAATCATTCTATTAGATTTTTGGAGTCCTGATTGTCCTTATTCTAGTGAACAACACAAAAAAGAATTGCCACAATTAGTTCAAAAATACAATCCAGAAGATTTCATTATCATCAGTTATTTTATTGACACAGAAGCAAAAGACTGGAAAAAACTAAGCGAAGAAGATTATAGCAACTGGCTGCATATTTCGGATTTACAAGGAATGAAAGGTGAAAACATTTCAGAATATGATGTTACAGGAACTCCAAATAGTTTTTTAATCGATAAAAATGGAATTGTAGTCAAATCCTTCATCGGCTTTTATGAAGGAGAACATAGGATTGAAAATGAAATTAATAAATTGATGAACTAATCAATAGGCACTAAAATGTCATAGGTATTTAAACAGACTCAACACCTGTTACATTCGTGAAATTTATAGCAAATAATTTATGCAGGCATTCTCCTAGGACGACTGAATTTGTGAAAATTCGTGAAATTAGTGTCTAAATTTTTAGAAGCTAAAGAGAAATACACTAAAGTGCTACAGTTTTTTTTACTCAATTTGAGAATAATAAAAATAAGGGATTTTCGTTTAGATAATTACAATAATGACCTACGATGAACCCAACATAATCGTCCCAAGATTTAATGAGGCTTCTGGTTTTTATACCACTCAGAAACGCTCAAAAATCATGAGTAAGATTCGTGGTAAGAACACCAAACCGGAACTTTTATTCAGGAAAGCCTTGTGGAAGAAAAACGTCCGCTATCGAATTGACAGCAAGAAATTACCAGGAAAACCAGATGTTTCCATTAAAAAATATAATTTGGCTATTTTTATTGACGGCGAATTTTGGCACGGCTACCATTGGGATGAAACTAAAGAGGTCATCAAAAGCAATCGTGAATTTTGGATTCCCAAAATCGAGCGTAATATGCAACGTGACAAACAAGTCAATCAGGAACTTTTTGAAAAAGGTTATACCGTATTCCGGTTTTGGTCAAAGGAAATCCTGAACGACTTGGACAAATGCATTAATGACGTTATGATGTTTATTGCTATGGGAGAAAACACATAATTCAAGCAAATTTTTCATAAAAAAAACCCTTTCAAAATCAATTGAAAGGGCTTCGTTTTAAATAATCAATTTGACTATTTCTTTTTCTTTACTTTTTTAGTCTTCTTACTCTTCTTAGCACCCGTTTTTGGACGCACCAAAGTCATTTCATCAATCAGATGTTTTGCACCGGCATATTTATCTATGATAAAAAGTACGTAGCGCATATCGACCATAATGTTTCTACAGATTTCAGGATCGTAGTAAATATCACTCATCGTTCCTTCCCAAACACGGTCAAAATTCAAGCCAACTAAATTACCATAGGCATCAATAGCAGGACTTCCTGAGTTTCCACCCGTCGTATGGTTGGTTCCTAAAAAGCACACCGGCACTTTTCCAGTACTATCGGTGTATTGTCCGTAATCCTTTTTCGCGTATAACTCCTGTAATTTTTCAGGAACGTCAAACTCGTAATCGCCAGGAATATATTTTTCCATCACGCCATCTAAATACGTTAAAGGCTCATAATATACGGCATCTCTTGGCTCATAACCTTTTACTTTTCCATAAGTTACACGCAAGGTACCATTAGCATCAGGGAAATAACGTTGCTTTGGCAATACCTCCATCAAAGCCGTCATATATTGCTGTTCCAGCGTGTGTATTTGCGGGTTAAGCTCTTGAAATTTAGGTTCAATAGTCGTATAGAATTCAATGATATAGGGTTTTAGATATTGATAAGCCGCATCGTTATTCAGTTTTTCCAAAACCTCTGTCGAATTACCTTCTAAAACTTTTAAAGCACTTTCCTGATTCGTGAATGCCGTTTTATCATAAATAGAACTGTCAACATTATCCGCGTACATCGGCATTACTTCTTCAAAAACACCTTTATCTACTTCGGCATTATAGTTTTTGTAAACACCCTTCATGCGTCCAATATTCGCGTCTCTTTGTTTTTCAAAAGCCTCCTCACTATTAGCCGCCGCGGCTTCAAGTTGCACAAGATTAAAGATCATTGGCGTAAGTTCATTGGTTCTTAAAAAGACTTCCATAAAACTGGTGCGCTTCACACTGACGTCTTCAATTTCATTGTAAAGTCGCTCAAGTTCTGGCAAAACAGTTCCGTATTTAGCTTCCAATCCTTTAGCTTTCATTTGCTTTGTAAACTCAGCTTCTTGCGCCTTCTTTATAGCAATCGCACCACTTTTTTGAATCCCTAAGTTTTCGCCTTGCCATTTTTTCCAAGCATTGGCAATTCGAGCTTGTTTTGAGGCATATTGAATTCTGATCTGATCATCAACCATCATAAAGGCGTCAATCACTTTCAATGCTGCCGTTCTAATAGCAATAGCAGTGGGGTTGATTTTCTCAACAGTTTGCGCAATGGCAACCGCTGGCAAATATTCATCGGTTGTTCCTGGAAAACCGAAGAC
>JBARDR010000734.1:0-9873 GCA_049795335.1 Gelidibacter sp.
GCACCATCCTTTTTTGACTCTCTGGTTTTGTACATTTCAGAAATGATAGAGGTAATATTGGGCTTAAAGAAACCAGTTCCAAGCACTAATAAAGCTAAACCTAAGTAAAAGGAAATTGTAGTTTCAAGAGCCATGGCGGCGTGACCAAGCGTCATAATAATACAGCCAATAACTACCGCAATACGGTAACCTGTAAATTTATCAGCAATCCATCCACCAATAATTGGCGTTAAATATAAAAGTGAGGCATACGTACCGATTAATGAAAGGGCGTGTTCACGTGGCCAATCCCAACCAGGATTCTCACTCACTAAAGGTGCCGTTAAAAATAAAATAAGGAGGATACGCATTCCATAAAAAGAAAAACGTTCCCACATCTCGGTAAAAAACAAGATGAAAAGTCCAATGGGATGTCCAAGAACGGTGTCTTTAAATAGATTTTCAATATCAGTATTCATTAGGGGATATATTTATTTTGATTATTTACTTAGTTAAATTATCGAACCTCTTGCATGAGTTTGCGCACTAAAGGCGAAATGACAATAAGAACAATCCCTGCAATCAATGCATAAATTGCCAATTGATAATAGCCATCGGTATAGGTAATCAGCTTTTCGTAGAGAGTATCATTTTCGCTACCTTCCGACAAACCTGCACCTAGAATTCCCGCTACATATTGTCCGTAAGCACTCGCTAAAAACCAACTTCCCATCATCACACCTTGCATCCGAATTGGCGAAAGTTTAGTCATAATAGAAAGTCCGATGGGTGATAAACACAACTCTCCAAAAGTAATCACGAGATATGCCATGGCGAACACATCCAAACTCGCCACTCCAGAACCTACGACGGTTTCAAAAAATCGCGTCGTATAAAGTGTATAAAATCCACCTGCTAGAAATATAAATCCTAGACCAAACTTAACTACCGTATTGGGTTCAATTTTCTTTTTGGCCAAGGCAACCCATAGCAAACCAACAAGCGGAGCAAAAATGATGACGAACACAGAGTTGGCGGCATTATTGACCCCGTTGGGATCTAACACAACACTGCCCATAACCGTATCGCTAAGGTTTTGTGCTGCAAAAATACTCAAGGATCCGCCACTTTGTTCAAAAAACGCCCAAAAGATGATTGAGAAAAATATAAAAATAAGTGCCGCAACCAGTTTTTTAACTTCCGACCAGGTGTGCTTGGTCATTTCATAAATCAAATACACCAAGGTTGCTGGCCCAATGATATACATAAACCAATCGGTATATTCTGTTTTAGCCACCATGGTCATGATCACGGGGATCACTAAAAGCGTCCCTGCATAAACGGCATATTCATACCACTTTTTACCAGAGACCTTTGTTTCAACTGTGCTACCATCTTGATCGATCATTGTTTTCGCTTTAAATGGCGATAAACCAATGGTTCCCAATCCTTTTTGAGTAAATATAAAGGTCACTAAACTGATGGTCATCGCAACGGCTGCAAGTCCGAAAGCTAAGTTCCAACGGTATGCCTCAGGAACAAAGCTGCTAAAAAGCTGCCCTTTTCCGATGGCAATACAACCATATCCGCCCAATAAAGCACCAATATTAATACCGGAGTAAAACATTGAAAACCCAGCATCTCTTCGGCTATCATTAGACTTGTATAAAGAGCCGACCATAGTAGAAATATTAGGTTTAAAGAAACCTGTTCCTACAATTGTAAAACTGATCCCTAAAAAGAAATTATGTTCTGGAAATGGATCAAATGCCAAAATCAAACTTCCGACAATCATCATAATACCACCCCAAAATAAGGATTTCCTAAAGCCTAGAATTTTATCGGCAAATAATCCTCCAATAAATGTAAAGGCATACACGAATGCTTGTGTAGCGCCATACTGCAAATTCGCTTGACCGGCTCCCATGTGCGCTCCATTTTCGAGCACCAAATGCGTGACCATAAAATAAGTCAATACCCCACGCATTCCGTAAAAACAGAAACGTTCCCACATTTCCGAGAAAAACAATCCCCAAAGTTGTTTAGGATACTTTCCTGAAAAATTTTGAATTCTTTCTAATTCAGGGTCGATCAATACGCGATTAGTTGCATTCATATAGGTTATATAAGATTAATGAATTCCGTGCATCATTTTCTTTAAGATAGGCGAGATCAAAATCAAAATTAATCCTGCAGCAGCTGGCATGACAGCAAATATTCCAAAGAAATAAGACATAGAATGCTCCTCGGCTATCCGATCGATCAATCCGCCACCAAATCCAGCTAAACCATTGGCAATTCCAGAGGCCATAAACCAAGCACCAAAAATCAAGCCTACGAACTTTTTAGGCGATAACTTACTTACATAAGAGAGACCAACGGGCGACAAACATAACTCTCCAGTAGTATGGAAGAAATAAGCCGCAATTAACCAAATCATGCTTACCGAAGCTGTTTGTGCACCTTGAGGTATATCTTTAGCACCGAAAGCCAGTACAGCAAATCCGACACCCACCAAGATAAGACCTAAGGCAAATTTAATAGGACCTGCTGGATTCCATACTTTTTCCCACATCTTACTAAAAACCGAAGCCAAAGTAATAATGAAAAAGGAGTTCAGGATTTGTAACCAAGACGCTGTAACTTCTGTTTCAACAGCATTGAATTCACGACCAATTTTCCAAAGACCCAGTCCCCAAACAATTAAAAACGAAATTGCAGTAAAAATAATAGTCGTCGGATATTTGGAATATATCTTCTTACCCAAGGACCACAAAACGTATGTTACAATAACCAATGGGAATAAGGTTAACAAGGTATCTACCCACATAAAAATAGTTCCAGCATTCCCCGGAAGTATGCGCTGGGTATAATCCAAAGCAAAAATACTCATCGACCCTCCTGCCTGTTCGAAAGAAAGAAAGAAAAATATACTAAAAAACATCAATACAATCACTACGATCAAACGATCTCTGACTACATTTTTAGGTAGTTGCTCATCTTCTTCCTCAACACCTTTTTTAACGGATTCCTTATGTTCTTTTGGAGATTCTCCAACGATTCCAAATAACTTGCCTGCAAAATAAAATTGCAGTCCTCCGAACATCATGAATACTCCAGCTAAACCGAAACCATAATGCCATCCTACTTTTTCTCCGATATAACCACATAACAACATTCCTAAAAATGCTCCAGCATTAATACCCATATAGAAAATGGTGTATCCTCCATCTTTCTTGGTGCTGTTATCTGGATATAATTGACCTACCATAGAGGAAATATTCGGCTTAAACATACCGTTTCCTAAAATCATTAAGCCTAATCCAATATAGAAGAAATTAGGGTTTACCATTTCAAAAGCCATTGAAGCATGTCCCAGGGTCATAATTACCGCACCCAAAATAATCGCCTTTCTAAATCCTGTAAATCTATCGGCTATAATCCCTCCTAATAAAGGGGTAAAATAGACCAACATGGTATAAAGCCCAAATAGATTCATAGCTTCCGAACGGGACCATTCCCATCCACCATCAGCCACTTGACTGACCAAAAATATAACGAGCAGCGCTCGCATGCCATAATAACTGAAACGCTCCCACATCTCCGTAAAAAATAACACAAACAGTCCTGCCGGATGTCCCATTACCATTTTGTCGTCAATACCTTGTTTTGCGAGATGCGCGATTAATCCTTGATCATGTTCTTGGCTCATAAATTCTATTTTTTATAAATTTTCTTTAATGTAATTCGTCATTTTGGTATATAAGTGCAATCTGGTTTTGCCGCCGTAAATACCGTGGTTTTTATCAGGATAAATCATCCATTCAAATTGCTTATTGGCTTGCACTAAGGCCTCCACCATAAGCATTGTGTTCTGAACATGCACGTTATCGTCTGAAGTTCCATGAATGAGTAAAAAGTTCCCTTTCAATTTGTCCACATGGAAAATTGGAGAGTTTTCGTCATATCCTGATGGGTTTTCCTGAGGGGTGGTCATATAACGCTCTGTATAAATAGAGTCGTAAAAACGCCAGCTCGTTACAGGCGCTACAGCAATGGCCATTTTAAAAACGTCATTCCCTTTAAATAAGGCATTACTACTCATAAAGCCACCATAACTCCATCCCCAAATACCAATTCTGTCTTTATCAATATAGTTTCTTGCGCCTAACTCCTTCGCCGCTTGAATCTGATCTTCCACTTCATATTTCCCCAATTCATTTTGAGTCACTTTTTTGAAATCAGCTCCTTTGAATCCTGTACCTCTACCATCCACACAGGCCACAATATAACCTTGTTGTGCTAGGTAGTAAAACCAATAATCATTGGTATTGTTCCAAGTGTTACTTACGGATTGAGATCCTGGTCCTGAATATTGCGTCATAAACAACGGATAGCTTTTTGAGGGATCAAAATTGGCCGGTTTAATCATCCACATATTCAAATCATTGCCATTAACCGCAATGGTGCTAAACTCCTTTGCAGGAAGATGGTACGCTGCCAGCTCTTTCTTTAAACCTTCATTCTCAATAATACCCTTAACGAGTTTTCCATCCTTCGCCGTATGCAGAGTGTATTCTGGCGGCGTTGCTGCGCTTGAAAAGGTATTGATGAAATAGGTGAAATCAGCACTAAAATCGGCTGAGTTCGTACCTGTTTTTTGAGTCAAGCGTTTTTTGTTCTTACCATTTATAGTGATAGCATACACATCTCTATTGATCGATCCGTGTTCTACAGATTGATAAAAAACAGTGTTGTTTTTCTCGTCAAAACCATAATAGTTGGTTACTTCCCAAGGACCTTTGGTCACCTGATTAATTAATTTACCATCCTTTGAATAATGGTAAATATGATTGTAGCCGTCCTTTTCAGAAGTCCAGATGAAACTATTATCCTTTAAAAACGTTAAGTTGTCCGTCACATCCACATAGGCCTTATCTTTTTCCGATAACACTAATTTTGAACTCATGTTGCTAGCGTTAACCATCCATAAATCGAGTTCATTTTGATGTCTGTTGGTATATTGTGCACTAAGGATGTTAGCATCATTAGTCCATTTAATCCGTGGAATATAAAAATCAGAATATGGTTTTGACACTTTTACATCGTTAAGCTTTTTAAATTTCAAATCATAAATATGAAGAGATACGATGGCATTCGCTTCGCCCGCTTTCGGATATTTAAAGACCGTTTGCGACGGGTACAAACCTTGATCATAAACATCCATCGAAAATTCAGGAACTAAGGTTTCATCAAAACGAATAAATGCCAAATGCGTACCATCAGCATTCCATTCAAAAGCACGTACAAAAGCGAACTCCTCTTCATATACCCAATCCGTAATACCGTTGATGATTTTATTTTTCTCGCCGTCAGATGTAATTTGAATGACTTGATTGGTGTCAAGATCTTTTATAAACAGATTATTGTTTTGTCCATAAGCCACTTTTTTTCCATCCGGAGATAAGGTCGGCTCTTGTATTTTTTCATCAGAAATTTTAACCAACGATTTGTTTTTGGTATCATACACATAGAAAACGCCTAAGGTAGAGCGTCGGAAGATGGGCTCCACCTCCGTAGCCAATACGATTTTACTTTCGTCTTTACTGAAGGTATAATCCGAAAAATTGGACATGCCTTTCAAGTCCGCAGAACTTACTAAAGTTTCAACTTTTGACAAGGTTTTATAATCATAAACATCGATGGCTGTCGAACCGTTTTCATAGTTAAGTACGGAGTACTGTTTGCCATTATTCATGGAATGCAAAGACTGCATTCCAGCGGTTCTAAAGGTGCCATTCCAGATGGCATCAAGGGTAATTTCCTTATTTTGTGCTGAACTTAAAGTGGTTACCAAGAAACAGATAAACAAGCAACTTTTCAAATACTTCATTAGGGATTTTATTTTTTTCAAAACGCTGTCAAGTTTACTAAAAATAATGCAAAAACACTAACCTTTAAAGTTAAAACGTAATGCCAACATTTGTATCGGCATAATTAAACGAAGTATAGTATCTTTGTTTTTCTAAACAATTGCTCATGATCAAACCTATAAAAGGCTTTTCCAAATTATCAAAATCAGAAAAAATTGAATGGATTACGGCCACCTACTTTAATGACGCCGAAACTGCAAAACAAGCCATTCAACAGTATTGGAACACCGATCAGAAACTACAGCAGTTGCATGATGAGTTTATTGAAAACACCATTACCAACTATTACCTTCCGTTTGGCGTAGCGCCCAATTTCCTCATCAATGGAAAACTCTATACGATACCAATGGCCATTGAAGAAAGTTCAGTGGTGGCCGCGGCGAGTAAAGCAGCTAAATTTTGGCTGGATCGCGGCGGATTTAAAACAGAGGTCATTTCAACTACAAAAATCGGACAAGTCCATTTTATGTACACTGGCAATTTCAGCAAACTTCAAGCTTTTTTTGAAACCGTAAAGCCGAAACTTGTTGATACCACAAAGCACATCACCAAAAGTATGGAAAAACGTGGTGGTGGTATTTTAGATATCGAGCTAAGGAATAAGACTGAAGATTTAAAAGATTATTACCAGCTTCATGCTTCTTTTGAAACCTTGGATGCCATGGGCGCCAACTTCATCAACTCGTGCTTGGAACAATTTGCGAAAACATTTAAAATGGAGGCGCTTCATTTTGAAGAATTTTCAGAAGCCGAGAGTCATATCCAAATTGTGATGAGCATCTTGTCCAATTATGTTCCCCACTGTGTGGTAAGAGCTGAAGTTTCATGTTCGGTTGAGGATTTGAATGAAAATAAAACTTTATCTTCAGAAGAGTTTGCCCATAAATTTGTGCAGGCGGTCAAGATTGCTGAAATAGAACCTTACCGAGCCGTTACCCACAACAAAGGCATTATGAATGGCGTTGATGCCGTTGTATTGGCTACAGGAAACGACTTCAGAGCCATCGAAGCTGGAGCGCATGCATACGCCTCTAGAAATGGTAGATACAGCAGCCTTTCTCATGCCGAAATAAAAGATGGTATATTCAAGTTCTGGCTGGAAATCCCATTGGCACTGGGTACGGTTGGCGGGTTGACCAATTTACATCCTCTGGTAAAAGTTGCTTTGGAAATGTTAGACCAACCAAATGCCAAAGAATTAATGCAAATTGTTGCCGCCGCTGGATTAGCGCAAAACTTTGCTGCTTTACGCTCTTTGACTACCACAGGTATCCAAGAAGGCCATATGAAAATGCATTTGATGAATATGCTCAATCAACTCAACGCTACCAACAACGAAAAGAAGAAAATGGCGGCCTATTTCAAACATAACACCGTCACACATAGTGCAGTTGAAAAGGCTTTGATCTCCATTAGAATGTTGGCAGAGGAATAATATTTAAAAGTCGGATGACGGAACACCGAGGTAAAAGGTTTGAGGCTTGAAGAAGAATGATCATGAATTTCAGATTCCCCCATTTGAAACAACTTTTCGGTAGGTACGCACTGAAAACCGAGACTGTAACTGAGACTGAACACTATAAAACATACCCAACCAATTGACACGTCAAAAATTCTATAGCCACGGAAAATTACTCATTACAGGAGAATATCTCGTTTTAGATGGCGCCCTTGCCTTAGCCATTCCTACTAAATATGGCCAATCCCTGACTGTGGAACCCTTTGAAAAAGGCCAATTAAAATGGGAAAGTTTTGATCATGACGGTAATTTATGGTTTGAAGCAACGCTCTCCATAAGAGATAAATTTCAAATTTCAAAAGACCCAGAGGATCCTATTCTTAATCGGTTGATAGAAATTTTTCTTGCTGCAAAAAAACAGAATGCCGCATTCTTAAATAAAGAAATTGGCTTAAAAATACAGACGCATCAAGACTTCCCGCGAAATTGGGGGCTTGGCACTTCATCTACTTTAATCAATAATATGGCACAATTGGCAAATATTGATCCCTATATATTATTAGCAGACACTTTTGGTGGCAGTGGTTATGATATCGCCTGTGCTAGTCATAACCAACCAATAACGTATCAACTTGATAAAAACGAACGAACCATTGTTGAATGCGATTTTAATCCCGAGTTTAAAGAACAGCTCTATTTTGTGTTTCTCAATAAAAAGCAGAACAGTAGAGATGGTATTGCCACTTACAAAAAGAATAAGAGCAACAGTAAATCGGCGCTTTCTGAAATTAATGCCATTACCACTGAAATGATAAGCTGCACGAGTTTAGATTACTTTCAATCTTTAATAAACAGCCATGAAAGGATTATAGCCAACATCATTAAGCAGACCCCTGTCAAAGAACTGCTTTTTAAAGACTTTAAGGGCAGTATCAAAAGTCTTGGGGCTTGGGGAGGTGATTTTATATTGGTGGCGTCTGAAGGAAACCCACAACACTACTTTAAAGACAAAGGATTTGAGACGACCATCGCCTATCGCGATATGATATTATAAAAAAAGAGGTCTTAAAAATTTAAGACCTCTTTTTATTTATACTAAGCACCCCACAACAACGGGATGATATTTACAACGGTTCACTAGTAAAACGTAGCTCTATTGTCGTCAATAACTGCAGCGTCTTTTAAAGCTTCGTAAGCTTTTGATGATGCCGCATTTATTTTCATCATGTTTAATCTGTTCACAATAGCATTGTAATTGTCTAGTTTAGTCGCTTCTGTTTTCTTGGTAACTTCTACCATAAACACACCTTTATTACCATCAATTAATTTAGAAGTTTGACCTTCTTTCAATCCTAATGCTGTTCCTACTACTTTAGGCTCTAAACCTGCGCCAGAAAGTGTTGGGTTTTTCATATTGACTGCGCTTGCAGTGGATACTGAAACATTTTGACTTTGAGCAACGGCTTCCACAGTTGAAGCAGAAATTTTCTCACGAATCATTTTTGCTTTTTTCTCTTTTCTGATTTCAGGAATCACAGTTGCTGATGCCGCTTCTGGAGTCATTAATCCCTTTTTATTGATGTTTGAAACCTGAACAACAGCATAACCTACTCCAGGAATTGAAAAGCGTTTGAAATCTCCTACTTTCGTGCCATTTTCAAAAGCCCAACGCACAATAGATCTTTGAGCACCTAATCCTGGAATGCTTTCATCAAGTTCTTTGATATTATTTACCGGCTTAACTTGTACATCGTTTTCTTTCGCTACATCTTGGAAATCCTTATTCTGTAATGCAATCTCAAACTTTGAAGTTCTGTTGAAAACATCATCAATGGTGTTTTCAGAAGGCTCGATTCTTTGGGCAAGCGTTGCAACTTTGATCATACGCGTTTTAGCTTTTTGATCTAAGATTTCAACAACGTGAAAACCAAAATCAGTTTTCACAACACCAATATCACCTTTATTGTTTTCAAATGTGTAATCTCTAAACTCAGGCACCATAGAATTGTAAGTGTACCAATCTAAAACACCTTCTTTTTCATTACTTACTTTATCGATAGAAAAATCTAATAAGTCAGCAAACTTTGAACGGTTACCTTTAATGACATTCATCAAACTATCAGCAGTAGCTTTAGCGTGCGATTCTGTTTGTGTCGTAGTGTCATCAGAGGCACGGGAACCTATAAAGGGAATTAGTAAATGTCTTGACTTTACAGAATCTGGCATGAATTTCTCTTCAACCACTTTAGTGATTTTGTACATCCCATTATCTTTGTATGGTCCATAATACTGACCAACACTTAGTTTGAAAATACTATCCTGTGCCACATCTGGCAAACTTGATTTAGTCACATAAGTATTCGTGTATTTTACATCAGAGTTTGCGTTGATAAAGCCTTCAATGTCTTTTGTCGCTTTTAATCCAACAATAGTATCATTCAATTTAGACACTTCATTGTATTCTACCCTAGTGTCCAACATCGCTATTACGTTCGCTTTTAC
>JBARDR010000735.1:0-3905 GCA_049795335.1 Gelidibacter sp.
TTTTTATAATCGTCCATCGGAAATTTATAATGATAGCTTCTACCTGAGAGATAAACAAAAAAATGGATTATAAAAACAGGTACATGAGGTCTTGCGAAGTTTAAATACCGGTCATAGATTTTATTCCGATAATTACAAATTAAAAAGGGCGTAATGTCCGTATTCAGATAATTCTTAGTTATCTGCGCCGTTTCAATAATCTTACCTTCAATAAATGAAGAGTAGCGCACAGGCAGCCCTGTTCGTGATAGATGGTAGAGTTCTAATACGGACAGTGGCATGTCCTGTTCATTATTGAACAAGCCGCCCCAAGAAGAATCTATCAATACCCATTTTTGAAGATCTTTAATATACACCTCATTGAATGAATGTCCGCCGTTGGCACGATTAAAAGGCGCACTTGTGGTTCCCCATTCTCGGACTTGAATATCATTGATCACACAAAAATTATTAAATATTTGTGCCATATCACTACAAACACCTCCCTTTCCATAGAGCATAATCTCAAGTGCCCTATCAGAAGGTTCACTTAAGCCAGGCCCTACTTTGGTATGCTCATATAACCAAGACACGAGTTGTTTCACTAAAACTAAATCTGAATCCGGTTTACCTTGTTGGAAGATCTTGGCATTTATGTCATAAAAACTAAGGTGAATATCTTCCTTTTTGTTCAAGGAATTATAATAAATAGAAGCGATAGCAGGCTCACTAGAGTTCTTGGACAATAACCGAAATCGGGTCATGTACAAAAAAGGATGTCGCTTTAAAGTCCAATGTAATTTTTTCAGAATCATTAACTAAATGACATAGAATTAGTTTATGTTAAAAATATCATTTTTTATTTAAACCATGGGGCCTTTTAAAAAAAATGACACATTATAAAATCTCTTTCCATATGCGTTGATTATAGTATGCATAGCTAAAATGGTTAATAAATTCCACCGAGGTCGTGGCCATCTGATGATGTACATGCGCTTCCAAATCCAATAATTTAAGAATACAAATCTTTAATGAGTCAACTGTGACCTCCTTCATTAAAAACCCATTTTCAGAATCGCCGATATAATGCCCAATAGAAGATACATCCGAAACAATAGGAATACAGCCATAGTTCATGGCCTCTGCAATCACTTTAGGAAATCCTTCAGAAGCGGAGGGTAATAAAATCGCATGCGATCTTATGTAAATTTGGTGTACTTCATCCCTCGATAAATACCCATGAAAAACTACTGGCAAGGCCCTATCTTCAACCTGCTTTTCGTAGTCTGACTTCCTTCCTCCTTCGCCAACCAAATGAATAACTCCAATTTTATCAAGTGATTCTGCATCTAAAATTGATAAGGCATCAATAATTAAACCCACCCCTTTCGCTGCTTCCAAACGCCCCACAAAACAAAATTCTAACGGCAATTGAAGTGTTTTAGAAGCGATAATGGATTGCCCCGCTTGAATTTCTTCCTCAGTTAGGCATGGATTCTCAAAACTCAAACACTGTTTCGGTTGATCTTTCCAAAAACCGTTAATGGTTACGGGAAGGGATTGTCTTGCTAAAAGCCACTTTTGGAATCTATAGGCCAAAGGCGCATCCTCTTGTTTCCAATTTCCAGCATATTTAAACCATCCCTTTTTTGAGTTGAACAGAATCAAATAAGGAATCACAAAAACACCAATCCCTGTGGGCGCTCTAAACTGAAAGTAATTGGAGCTCTTTAAACCTTTGTGAACCCTCATTATGATTTTAGACGCTTGAAAAACGATCGCCAATTTATCACTTAAAGTCGTACCTCCAACGGCAGGCAAAGCTACAAATTTAATCTTATCCGACGTATAAGGCGAAGCACTTGAAGGCGCTACAGTGTTATGCAGCATCGCCACATGGGTAATCGTATCAAAAACCTCCAATAAATGATTGATTTCCGTCACTGTCGACCCCAAGCCCACTATGCTGCCATCAGCCAACATATAATGTTCGGTATGGGATATAATGGTTAAGCTTCTCATGACAAATGAAGGAGATACTGTTTAACAATTTGGTTCCAATCGTGTTGGGCGGCCCATGCTTTCGCCTGAGCTTTAAATTTATCCTGTTCGTTTAATAAAGTATTAAGGCTCGAGCCAAAAGCAGCCACATCCTGGACATCCACCAGAAATCCTGAAACGCCATTTTTAATCGCATCGGCAATCCCACAACCTTTTGAACCGATCGCAGGAATTCCCAAGGCATTGGCTTCCAAAATCGCGATGCCAAAACCTTCCACATCGCCCGTGCTACTTTCAGTGCTTAACATGACGAACACATCGCTAGACAAAAGTGACTCTTTTAATGTTTTATCATCCACAGCGCCATGAAAGGTCACATACGATTCTACTCCCAAAGCTTTTGCCTGAATTAAAAAAGCCTCAGCTTCCGTTGGAATCCCAATACAGTGATAGTGAATATCAGGATAAACCTTCTTTAATTCGGGAAGAAGTTTAATGACTTGTGACTGCCCTTTACGTGAACTCACTCTCCCGACCGTAGTTAAAATAGGAGATCCTTTTAAATGTACTTGAGATAATTTATCTGCCTGACATTGATTAAAATCAATGCCATTTGGTATCACTTGAACGTCTCGTTCTAAATGTGCAACCAAAGTTTTGGTATAATTAGAAACTGCGACTATAGTATCAAAGCGCTTTAAAGACGCATCAATCGCTTTTTTTAAAGCAACCGATTTAAAGTTTACTTCCGTCCCATGAATCACCGCCATTTTGTTTCGTTTAAAAAATAACGAACAGAATGCCACATTCCACAGCGAGAATTTCCCAGTGGCAATGACATGATCCGTTTGTTTCAAGCCTGCAAACGTTTTAACAATCCGATTCAAATACATCAACAGCCTCACGCGTTTCAACGATATCCGCTTTACCTCAAATGGCAAAGAAGCATCAAAAGCGATTTCTTCTGTATTATCAACACCCCGCTGGTCAGCAATTACCGAAACATCGTAGCCGTTTTTAGTCAAATACAAAGCCAAATAATACGCATGATTACCTATCCCTCCAGGTTGTGGTGGGAATTCAGAGGTTACTATGAGGATTTGTTTTTTGTTCACACTATATTATTGTTTATTTCTATTTTTTATTCTCTGACTGTCATTTCGACTGAGCTACGACCGAAAACCCAGCCGTCATTACATCCCTAGCTGTCATTGCGAGAAGCGACGCAGGAGCGACGTGGCAATCTTTAAATTGGGGGCGCCCAAACTGAGAGATTCCTCACGCGTTATTATTTTTATAAAAGGGATTTCGTGAATGCTCCATATTTGCCACGTCGCTGCACTCCTAGCAATGACACCGTTTGTTGCTTGTTTTCACTTAATAAGCCGCTTTTTCCACTTCAGCATTCGTTATTCGTTATTCTTTATTCGCTATTTATATTTAATTCCTCCATCAAAGCTCCTTCCCTTTTTTCAAGGGAAGGTGGATTTAAGCTCAGAAAAGAGCTTAAAGACGGAAGGGTTATTCAATTCCATCTCCGCGTCTCCGCGCCTCTGCGAGAAACCACCACTCTCACAACCTCTCAATCATCTCTCCCTGACTCAACTTCTCACTAGCTAATCGCCATGATTTAAATACCTGAATCAAAACCCCCGGCACCAGCAAGATACTCAACAACACCCCAAGCACCAACATCGGCTTATTCTTTTTAAACTGATACGGCAAAATTGAAATCGGAATGATACGCAGCAACGCCCAACGCGCTGCAGTATTCCCATAATATTTTCTAAAATAATACAACACACTTGGTATCGGTCTTGGCGCAAAAAATGTGGAAGGTCTAAAAGCATCCCAACTCCCCATTTCGCGCAAACCTCCAGTTCCGGCCTTCACATCGATACAACTCGCCA
This sequence comes from Gelidibacter sp., assembly GCA_049795335.1. Taxonomy (GTDB): domain Bacteria; phylum Bacteroidota; class Bacteroidia; order Flavobacteriales; family Flavobacteriaceae; genus Gelidibacter. The sequence continues at coordinate 3,891 of JBARDR010000735.1, forward strand.
ACGGATTGGAAACAC
>JBARDR010000736.1:0-2728 GCA_049795335.1 Gelidibacter sp.
TCCTTATCTTCCGATTGAATTTGTTGAATTAATTTTTTAGAGACTTTCGGTCGGAATGAATTCATCTCCAATAATCGATCACGTCCTTCAGCAAGATCTTTCTTCAGTTTATTTTGAAAGGTTACGGTTTCGGTGATCAATATGGCAAGTTCGGCATTGGCCTCTTCAAAAGAGGATGTTTTAGCAATATTTAATAAGCGGTCACTAAACAATTTAGAAATTAAGTTGCCACCTTCAAGGTTGGTGTTAAAGGCGTTCAAGCCTTCATGATACCATCTTACAAGCAAGCTCTGTGGACTGCCAACAAGATAAGGCATATGAATATGGATATTTTTTTTCTGTCCGATACGGTCCAAACGCCCGATGCGCTGTTCTAATAACTCAGGATGAAAAGGGACGTCAAAGAGCACGAGATGGTGCGCAAATTGAAAATTTCGACCTTCACTTCCTATTTCTGAGCAGAGGAGAATTTGAGCACTATCATGTTCGGCAAACCAAGCGGCGTTTCTATCGCGTTGTACGAGTGTAAGGTCTTCATGAAAAACGCCAACATTCATATTGATGGCCTTACTTATGGCCGATTCTAAAGCCAAAACCTTCTCTTTAGAAGTACAGATGAGTAAGATTTTTTCAGGATAGATGTCCTCCATTTTATTTAAAACCCACGCCACGCGAGGATCTTTATCAAAGTCAAATTCCTGTTCTGCCTTTATTTCTGAAGCCAGTTCCATGTCCGAATTAAACTCATCCGTAACCCGCTCCATCCAAAGGCTATGATTTTCTTCGACTTCAATAGGAATGACATTAGCGATGCGTTTAGGAAATCCGCTCATAGCCAACCTCGTATTTCGAAATAAAACACGACCTGGGCCATGTTGGTCGAGCAAATCCTCAATCAAATTGTGCTTTGCGAGGTCATTGTTATTGGCTAATGCTACAATTCGTTCTTTCGGAAATAGAGCTTCTAATTGCTTTTTATCTTTCGGTTTTAAACCTTCTCCTGAAGATAGCTTTTCAACTAACGTCGCAATGTGTTTAGTGCCTTCAGATTCTTTTATAAAATCACTGTAATTATGATACCGAATAGGGTCGAGTAATCGCAATCGCGCAAAATGACTTTCTACACCTAATTGTTCCGGCGTAGCAGTAAGCAACAGCAATCCTTTGGCCACTTGGCTCAATAATTCAACAATAGCATATTCCGGACTTACTTTATCAACGGACCATTCGAGATGATGCGCTTCGTCAACAACCAGCATGTCCCAATCGGCAGAAATGGCTTGTTGCGCGCGGTTCTGTGAACCGGCCAAAAACTCAGTACTGCAAATAATAAGCTGATTATCTAAAAATGGATTGCCATCGGGCGCACTTTCTTCCAAAGAAACACAACGCTCTTCATCAAAAATATTGAACCACAAGTTGAATTTTCGCAATACCTCCACAAACCATTGATGTACGAGCGATTCGGGAACGAGAATAAGCACTCTGGAGATGCGTCCAGTGACCAATAAACGATGTAAAATCAAGCAAGCTTCAATAGTTTTACCAAGTCCCACTTGGTCTGATAACAAAACACGAGGGGCAAATCGTGAACTTACTTCATGGGCAATATAAAGTTGATGCGGAATTAAATCGATTTTACCACCCACAAAGCCATGAACCGGAGATATCCGTCTGTTATAATTGTGGTAGAGCGTTTCTCTACGCAATGCGAAAAGTTCAGGTGAATCTACATCGCCCATAAATAGCCGATCGTCCACATTATGGGTTATGGTTCCACCCGCAATTGCCGATTCGTGCAACTTTCGGTCGCTTCCATAATATAGGTAAAGTCCATCGACGACTTTCACATGTTCAATCAGCATGGATTGTCCTTCTTGATCGACAATGGAATCTCCAGCTTTAAAAATAGTTCGGCGTAAAGGTGCACTTTCTGTGGCATACAGTCGGGTTTCGTTTGCTATGGGAAAATACATCTGTACTTTTCCTTTGGTTACTTCTGTGACGATGCCTAGTCCAAGTTCAGGCTCTCCAGAACTGGTATATCTTTGATCAGGAAAAAATTCTCCCATATAGTATGTTTCTTGTTTAGTTTAATCCCTCCAGAGGGTTTTGATTTCCCGAAGTTTTCCTCGATTTAAATAAGCAGCTCCCAACTCATAACTTGTGGGCTTGCCCGAGGTTGTTGAATACTTTAATTCTGATGGCAAAGTTACTCCATTTTAAGGGAAGGAACGTTTAGAATTAGCTTAGAGTTTTAGCTAAGCTTTAGGTCGAGAGTCATGGTGTAGAAGTAAAATAGGCCTTAACCAAATGCTGCCTAAAAGGGGTGTTTGGTTAAAGCCTTTTGTCTTTTTTTTATTTCCCAGTTGAAGCTGAGAGTTATTCGCAAATGCCGTCTGGCGTACAGCTTTGTCCTTGTGTAATATCCAATTGGGTTACAGGATTTTTTTCTCTCCATTCTGAAAAGGATTTCTCCAAAGTTTCCAAAAATGCCTGAGGTGGTTGTGCGCCTGATACCGCATATTTCCGATCAAGCACAAAAAATGGAACGCCCTGAACACCTATTTGCTGCGCTTCCTGAATATCATATTTTACTTGAGCAGCATAATTTTCATCCGTAAAAGCGGTTTTAATTTCGGTTTCATCCAAGCCAAGGTCTTTGCCTAATTGAGTTAAAAAATCTAAATCGGCTATGTTTCTTGCTTCTGTAAAGAAAGCATTAAAT
>JBARDR010000737.1:0-3463 GCA_049795335.1 Gelidibacter sp.
GGGAACATCTACCGGAGGACAAGTTTCGCCGCCTGTTGGCACAAAAAATGCTTCTTTACTAACGTAACTTTTTTCAATAGTCACATTTTGGTAAGTACCGTAATCATCCGTACTAGCTAAGAAACAATCGTTGTGAAAACCTACTCTTGCAATATCCGCGGTGCCATAACCTACACTAGCATCTATTGGCGTCGAATAATTAAAAGCTTGCTGTTTGTAAAGAGGCGTTCTTAATTGAATTTTAATTTCTTTAGGCAAAACCTCCAAAAGCTTTTTAACGACCGCTTTTTTATTTTCTGGAGTGGTTAAATTATTGGTTGTATAATACCACTCCCCCCAAGCACCAATAAAACCGGCTTGAACAAAGGCGATGACATCAGCATTATCTGTAAAAATTGGTTTCAATTGATCCAAATGTCGTTCAATAATACTCAGTGGTGCATCTGTTTCATCCTGATTTTCATTGTAAGCAAAGCGTAAAACACATTTTACACCTGCCGTTCTTAACCTTTCAAAATCAGTTTTAATCAGATTCAATTGGACCTCACTTAAATCGGAATTTTTGAAAGACGCCAAATTGTAAAGCCGTAGGATGATCGTAACATTTTCATTTTTTAAACTTTCAAGTGTTACCAAGTTGAGAGGTGCTCCTTCTGAAGCAACGCTCCATTGGTGCATAAATCCACGCTCCGGATTTGAAATCACGCTCGTTGATGCCTTGTAAGCAATCTCAACTACCGAGTCGTCCTTTATTTTTCCATACCCATCGTCTACGCTACCTTCTCCGCATCCCACGATAATGCTCAGAACTATGAGTGCTATAAATTTCATTTTCATAATTTTATTTATTGATTAAAGACTATTAATACGTATCAGTAATCCAGTTATACTTTTTTCGTTTGATCCAGTTTCCTCTTGTAAAATCAGGGAAATCCTGTGGTTGTCCATTATTTACAATTGAGGCTTCAGACAACGGCGTTATCGCACTCCATGCCGCCGCATCATAAGCATCCATTGGAGGTGCCACTTTTAATTTCGCAGCTTCAACAAAGGCGTTAATCACGAAAAAATCCATACCGCCATGACCAGCCCCATCGGCAATTTTGCCATACTTTTTCCATAACGGATGGTCATATTTTTCCAACCATCCATCAGCAGAATCCCATTGATGCGACTTGGAAACACCTTCAATATATAAACGGTTGCCATCATCTTCCCATAAACCATTACCACCTTGAACTCTAAAACCTAAGGAATAAGGTCTTGGCAAATTAGTATCATGAGTAACGATAATTGTTTCGTTATTGGCAGTTTCAATCGTCGTTGTAATCACATCACCAGCCCTAAATTTCAGCTTCGCATTCGGATGATTTTCGCCACCATGTTTTACAATATAATTATGCAAACCAATACCTTTTGAAGCATTTGAGGTTAAAGATGTAAAGCGATTACCTCTATTAATATCACACATTGCCGCTATAGGCCCAACACCGTGGGTTGGATACACATCTGCATTTTGCAGTAACGAATGCTGTGTACGCCATGCTGCTTCTGAAATACCTTTGTCTCCAAACTCAACCCCAACATTAGAGGGCGATTTACCATCGTTAAAGAGGATATTTCTTAGATCGTGCTGATATCCACATCTAAAGTGTACTAATTCGCCAAAAACATTTTGCCGCACCATGTTGAGCACAGCCATCACATCACGTCGGTAATTAACATTTTCAAGAATCATTAAGTGTGATCCGGTTTCTTCATGTGTATTTACCAAGTCCCAGCATTCTTCCATCGTGTTGGCAGCTGACACTTCCAAACCGGTATATTTACCTGCCCTCATAGTATCTTTTGCCATTCTTGCATGCCATAACCAAGGCGTTGAAATAATAACCGCATCGACATTATCCAAAGCCAAAAGATTTCTATAATCATAATCGTCTTTGCCAAAAACCAGAGGTTTTTTATTTCCTTTTTGGGTGATTTTCTCAACCGCTAATTTGGTTCGGGCAGGATCGATATCACAAATTGCAGTAATGGTAATGTCATCTCTTAATAAAAGATTTTCCAAGTGATTTGTGCCACGCAAACCAACGCCAATTAAAGCAATTTTCAATTTGTCCACAGCACTGTTATATCCGAAGGTAAAGCTTGGAAGCAATGCGAATCCTGTACCTACGATAGCAGTATTCTTTATAAAGTTTCTTCTCGAATTCATCGTTTCTGATTTTACTTAAGTTTCTAAAATGGTGTTGAAAAATAAAAAGGGTTGTTTTCACATACTATTGGGAAAAGTCAACCCTTTTACAAACCATTAATTATAACCCGGATTTTGTTTGAACACACCTTTACCTTCACTAATTCTTTCTAGTGAAAATGGATATAAAACTTTGTATGGCGCACTTTGACTGGCGGCACCGTTTAAAGCATCTGCGTGCTCACCAAATTTACCATGCCTTATCAAATCTGAACGGTATTGTCCATTTTCACACCAGTATTCATGAGATCTTTCTAAAAGAATCATCGTGTTAAAACTATCTATATCTGCAAAATTTGATAATAGAATAGGATTTAATTTTGCGCGATCTCTAATTTGATTTACTAAATCAATGGCTTCCTGATTAGGTGCCCCATTTTTATTAGCGATAGCCTCAGCCTTTGACAAGAGCACATCAGCATATCTATATAATATAATATCCACAGTGGTGAGTGCAGTACCTCTATCGGCATCCTCAGATATTTTTAAAGGTATTGGTCCCATTTGCATCACAGTTCCCGGATTCTCTCTATTATATTTAACACCATCAGTACCTGTGTATTCGGCAATTAAGTTGGTTTTTCTTGTATCGTTTTCCTCAAAAGAATCATAAAACTGCCATGAGCTTTGAACAGTACCCCAACCTCCTCTTTTCGGATAATTGGAGGGCAAGGCCATCATTTGCCATTGATTTTCGCTTGTACCCGCGTAATCTGCAGGAACAGCAAACATGATTTCTTTATTATCTGCCTGTGTTTGTATTCCGAACATGCTTACATAGTCTGGTGATAATTGATAATGGTTCATGGCAATAATAGCATTTGCTTGAGTTTCTACATCTTGCCATCTTTTTTCATGTAAGTATAATCTTATCAATAACATTCTTGCAAAGCCTTGACTAAATCTGCCATAAGGGGCTTCTGACGCAGAAGGCAAATCTTCAGCAGCCTCCAATAAATCCTTTTCAATAAAACTTACCATTTCGTCGTAACCAAGTCTTGCCAAAGGCGTTTCAACTAATGGATTTTGCAACACTTCTAATGGTGCCACTACAATTGGACCATACATATCAAAAAGTTCATAGCTCAAAAATGCTCTCGCACATTTAAGTTCTGCAATACCTCTTTTTTTAATGTTTTCATTGACATTTGACTTTTCAAGTCTATCAATGCTCAAAGTATTTGAACTGATTCTGTTATAAAAACGGTC
>JBARDR010000738.1:0-3942 GCA_049795335.1 Gelidibacter sp.
GTGTTTTGTAATAACAATACGGAGCTTCGAGGTACGGTATATGGAACGATATATACCTCAAATTTTGTTGCGCAGCAATCGGGTTCTATTTACCAAAACCACATTTATAATGGCCGCATCCTTAGCAAGGAACTCCCTACAGAATATATAGGTTTACAATTGGAATCTACTCAAAAAGGTGTCATGAAATGGTTGTATTAAAGAAAATAAGAGCCTCGACATTAATGGAAACTTTAGTGGCCACCGTGTTGATTGTTGTAGTTTTTATGATTGCCAGTATGATCTTAAACAATTTATTTTCAAACACGGTAAGCAGCAATACGAGAGCCATTGATGCGCACTTAAACGAATTGCAATATTTATACCTCAATGAGCAGCTAAAAGCGCCCTATGCAGATGATTTTGGAGCATGGGAAGTATCTGTTTTACGCTATAAAACTAATGCTTTCAATCGTGTGGAATTTGAGGGAAAGAACAAAAATACCGACAAAACAATTACAAAAGAACTGCGTGAAAGGAATTAAAAAAGTTAAAGCCTTCACTTTAAGTGAAATGGTTATTGTGCTAATCTTGACTGCTATCGTGGTTGGTTTGGCATTTTCCATACTGATTATTGTTCAAAACCATATGAAAACCATTCAAAGGAATTTGGAGTTTACCATGGAACTCAATAAATTGGAACAATCGCTTTATCTGGATTTTAATCGGTTTTCTAAAATGGAATATAACCCTATTGAAGATGCTGTTTCGTTTTCTTCTGAATTGTCCAATAAGATCTACTTTTTTCATTCAGAGTTTATTGTGAAGGATAGAGATACATTTTACATTGCATTGAATTATAAGAACTTCTATTTTGATGGCCTTAAAATTTCAGAAGGCTCCATTGATGCTATTAAGCTTGAGACTACAAAAACAACTCAAAATCAAGTTCTGTTTGTTTTTCGGCAGAATGACGCAACGCTTTACATGAACTAATGGCATTTAAATTAGAAAACATACCGAAAAAAAATATAGCAAGTTCTCAAAAGGAAGGCCTAGAAACTTTACTCAAAAAAGAGATTAATTTATTTGGCACTACCTTTTCCAATAAAATTAAAGAAGATTTCTATACTGAAATGAGCGTGTTGCTCAAGGCAGGTGTCAATTTAAAAGAAGGTCTGGAGTTGATAGCGGATTCGCAAAGTAAAAAGCAGAATCAAGAGATAATCAATGCTATTTCAGAAAGTTTAGTTTCTGGCCACAGCATTTCAGAAGCCATAAAACTTCAAAAGCCATTCACGGATTATGAGTTCTACTCCTTGAAAATAGGTGAAGAAACAGGAACCTTAGGACGGGTGATGGAGCAATTGGGCGGTTTTTTTGCAAGAAAAAATGAACAACGCAGAAATTTGATCAGTGCCTTAACTTACCCAATCATCATTTTAACTACCGCTGTTTTGGTGGTCGTATTTATGTTACAATTTGTGGTTCCCATGTTTCAGGATATTTTTAAACAACAAAATGTGGAACTTCCAGCGATAACTGAATTTATAATTCAGCTTTCAGATCTTATGAAAAATTACGGTTGGCTCTTTTTGGTTTTAATAATTGCTTTGCTATTATCACGAACATTTTTGAACAAAACACCTTGGTTTAAAAAATTAAAGGATACCATCATTTTAAAAACACCTTATGTTGGAAATTTTGTCAAAACGGTTTATCTATCGCAATTTACACAAGCAGTTTCTTTGCTTACAGGATCTAAAGTGCCTATGGTAAACAGCATTCAACTGGTCAAACAAATGATTGATTTTTATCCTTTACAAGTTGCATTGGAAAGTGTAGAAGAAGACATCTTAAAGGGCGCATCTTTAAGCCAAAGCTTAAAACAACACAAGTTATTTGACGCTAAGATGATAGCGTTAGTGAAAGTAGCAGAGGAGACGAATCAAACAGAATTTATCTTTGAACGACTTAACCAACAATATAGCACTCAAGTACAGCAGCAATCTAAAATGCTCTCTACTATTATGGAACCAATGATTATCCTTTTTGTCGGTGTTTTAGTAGGGATTATTCTAGTGGCGATGTATCTCCCTATGTTTAAGCTGAGTAGTGTGATTGGTTGATTTTGGGCTTATTCCCCGATCTAGTTATTTAAGGACAAAGGTCATAATATGACAATCCGTTATTATAGCTCAGCCCATTGCCGCTCCATTTCGAGCAAAGCGCTTCCCTGAAAAAGTCTTGGACCTAACTTCAAAGCTTACGATTTCCATTCCACTTGTCCACTTCCTGAAAAAAGTCGGGACGTGAGCAAACTCCATTTCATTCTCCAACTTTGAAGTCACGTCCGCTTAGATTCTGCTAAACGAGAACAATCCGTTATTATCGCTCAGCCCATTGCCTCTCCATTGCGCGAAAAGCTCCATTTCGGGCAAAGCGCTTCCCTAAAAAAGTCTTGGACCCAATTCCCAATTTCAACTTTCCATTCTGTTAAGCCTTTCCGCTGCGCAGGCAAGGCACACTCCACTCCAAGCGGAAATTGAAAACAGCGTCCGCCTGATCGGTATTCCATTTCATGATTTGATGCCGCTTCCTATGTTTTTATACTTCCCACAAGCCTTTAGATCTCCCTCCGCCACATGCCGCTCCTTCTTTTTTTGAAAGCAAAATACCAACATTTGGAACTTGACCGGACTGCATAAACCAGGCTCGTGCCTCGCTCTTTTTTATAAGTCCTCAACAATTCCAAATATTGAAAATGTATCGGCAACAAAAAAAGGTAACAGCGAGGGCGCTATGGGAAGTAAATCTAAAATGAAACTTATGGAATCTTATAAATATATCAAAAAGGAAGCGGCACTAACAAAAACAAAAAGGAAAACGCTCAAGATATAATAAGTAAATCACTTCAAAACATAAACTGTCTGAAAGGGTCAGACGGTATTTTAATCAATTCTAAATTCTTTTATTATGAACACTTTAAAAAACAATGTGCAGTTAATTGGAAATGTTGGACAGGAACCAACCATTACGAACCTTGAGAGCGGTAAAAAAGTAGCCCGTTTTTCATTGGCGACGAACGAATATTACAAGGATGCCAATGGCGAAAAAACACAGGCTACAGATTGGCACACCGTGGTAGCTTGGGGAAAGACCGCCGAAATTATCGAAAAATATGTGGACAAGGGCAAAGAACTTGGGGTGAGAGGGAAATTGAGAACCCGCAGCTATACCACCGATGAAGGCAGTCAGCGCTATGTTACCGAAGTCGAGGTACGGGAAATCCTGTTGCTAGGGTCTAAAAATGAACAGTAAGACTTAAAATTAAAGAGGGCCTTCTTCCCGAAAGTTGTGCCCTCTTATTCATTGTTCACCATTTAAAAACAGAAAATTATGAAATCAAAAATGAATGAAATCAAAGAAGGATTGCAACATTTTCACGGAACGGAAGTGTTCTACCAAATTCCACTGTTGCGGACTCGTTTTACGGACGGACTAAAATATCTTGCCAACGTGGCGCATTGTTTCTGGCTCATAACGGACACTTCCGTAATTGCTAAAAGCCTGATGGACCGCAGTACATTTGTGACCATAGATTTTAAAAGGTTGTCCAGAGAAGAGCAGGAAATTTCAGGTTATGAAGCCGAGATTATCTATACCGATGGCAATGCCATCATTTTAGAAAAACATGGTTATCGGGCAACCGATTTCCCATTGGATGAACTGCGGTTGTTTTTTGTAAATGACACGCTCATGTTGCCAGGCGAGTACTAAAATTTGGGGCGATGGTATATCTCAATTTTACCGACCTGAGCGAAGAGGCCCAAAACCGACTTTTGGAGCTTTCTAAAAAAGATGTGGAACGAAAATTTGGCGACAGTATTCGCAAATACGTAAGAGAAAATTATACCAGTTTTGAAACTATGATAGAGGAAGATGCACTTCGAAATTTGTATT
>JBARDR010000739.1:0-2291 GCA_049795335.1 Gelidibacter sp.
ACGCAATACACTTAAATCCCAGTTGTCTGCAATTTTGCTTGTACTGATGCTTCTAGAATCTGTATGACCTTCAACCATCACTTCAACACTTGGCTCAGAATTGATCACATCGGCCAGTTTCTTTAAAATGTCATTCGCTTTCGGGCTTACTTTATAACTAGCAGTGTTGAATAACATTTTGTCCGAAATTGAGATCATGACCACAGTTTCATTGATGTCAATTGAAATGTCTTCATCCTCGTTAAGATTACTATTGTCTAAAGACTTGGTTAAGTTATAAGACAATGCAAGATTCATGGAATCCTTTAAAGTTTTAGCTTCAGCAAGTTTAGCTTGATCAACATTTTGCAAAGTTTTGCGCATTGCTTTTTTAGTATCGTTGGAAATCACTGCGATATTGTCAACGTTGACCAACATGGCGTCATTTTCTTTGGTAAGAGAACTGATTTTTTCGTTGTAGCTATCAACTCTCGATTGAATGGCAGCAAACTTATTTTCAAGATCTTCTTTTTCAACTCTTGTTTTGGTAAGTTCACTTTTAATTTGACCGTTTTCTTGCTCTAAAGCAACATATTTCTTTTTTGATACACATGATGTAATGAGTATAGCGGTAACGATTACAATTGAAATTTTTTTCATAATATTAGATTATTGGTTTAACATACTTACGCTCATAACGCGGATCTAGACGCTTCTTGCTGCGTTTTTAGATTGTTTTAACATTTCAAAGTTGTTTTGTGAGACCCAGTTTTGAGCCTGGTAGAAGTTCCTTTGGCCTCTTGGTCAGTCTCTTAATTTAACATTCTATGCCTCATCATCCATATCCGAATTATTAATCAAAATTACTTTCAATTAGATTTTGCTCTTGACCTGATAGAAATAAATGTTAATTCAAATAATAAAGGGCATTTTGTAGCAATGACCACTATTTATTTAAATGGGTTCATATTAAATTGGGTTGAAGTAATTTTCAATTATTGATTCCGCTAATTTTGGAACTAACTCCGCTTTAATAATTTTAATAAAACTGAAATATCAATGAACTCAATGGCTGATTTATCTATAATAGCTTATTTATTAAATCAGTCTTTTAAAAACATAATCATATGTCAAAAAAACCTTTATTACTACCATATACCATGGGTGATCTACAATTGCCAAACAGATTAGTCATGGCTCCAATGACACGAAGTCGGGCGGGGAACGAAGCGCATGCACCAACAGATCTCCATGTGCTTTACTACACTCAAAGAGCCACTGCAGGATTAATCATTACTGAAGGCTCGCAGGTTTCAAAACAGGCCGTTGGATATATAAATACGCCAGGTATATATTCTCAGGAGCAACTGAAAGGCTGGAAAAAGGTAACAAAATCAGTCCATAAGGCTGGCGGAAGGATTTTTATCCAGCTCTGGCATGTAGGACGTATATCACATCCTGATTTTCATAATGGCGATTTGCCTGTGGCGCCTTCAGCTATAAATCCGAATGCAAAATCATTCACGCCTGAGGGATTTAAAGACACAGTGACTCCAAAAGAAATGACCTTGGAAGATATTAAAACCACGATTACCGATTTTCAGAAGGCTGCTAAAAATGCGGTGGAAGCTGGTTTTGATGGTGTGGAGATTCATTCATCCAACGGCTACTTGTTTCATCAATTTTTTAATGGCACCAGCAATCATCGAAAGGATCAATATGGTGGTAGCATAGAAAATAGAGCGCGTTTGTTTTTCGAAACTTTAGAAGCCATCAAACAGGTGATTCCGCAGAACAGAATTGGGGCACGTTTTAATCCGTCGCTTCACAATCTTTATGGAATGACCGTAGATAAAGATACCATTCCGACATTTGATTATATCATCGAAAAACTGAGTAAAGACTATGATTTGGCTTATATTCATTTATCTGAACCCTTTAATGATATTTCCAAAGTAGCGTATGCCGAACCACATATAGCAAAACGCTATCGCCCAAAATACAAGGGCACCTTGATAATCAATGGCGGCTTTGATGAAGATTCAGGTAATAAAATCATTGCAGATGGTTATGCCGATTTGGTTTCTTTCGCTAAACTTTATATTTCCAATCCAGACTTGGTAGGCCGCTTTAGAGAGCACATTCCCATTTCAAAATGGGATGCTGACACGTTTTATACCTTAGGAAAGGATGGCTATACGACTTATGAAGCAAAAACATAAATTATAATCCAAATTTATAACAGAATTAAAATGTTGATGTTGGAATAGCTCCAGCACTCAAAGGTTTAAAAGAACGATGAATACTAAAAT
>JBARDR010000740.1:0-1676 GCA_049795335.1 Gelidibacter sp.
ATAAAAGACTTATAACTAGCAAATTGACAGTTAAAAACTGTTAAGCAAATCTGGTATATTCTCATGGTAATGTTTAAAACATAAATAGATTCGACTCAAGTCTCATCAATCGCCATTTTTATTTGGCATCCATTTTGTGATTTCCTTAACAAATCCTTAAAACTTCACACGATGAGACACTCACAAAAATCCGCACCAGAAGTCAATGCCGGTTCCATGGCTGATATTGCCTTTCTATTATTGATCTTCTTTTTGGTCACGACTACCATTTCGGCTGATAAGGGCATTAACCGAAAGCTTCCTCCTAACTGTCCTTCCGGAATTGACTGTTCACTGGAAATCAACGAACGGAACATTTTACGAATTGCATTAAACTACAAAAATGAAATTATGGTCAATCATGAAATGATTCAATTGAATGAACTAAAAGAGGTTACCAAAGCGTTTTTAGATAACAATGGCAATGGAAATTGTTTGTATTGCAATGGAAAATCTATCAGCAAGTTTTCTGACCATCCTCAGGATGCCGTAGTCTCCTTAAGTTCGGGTGTCAATTCCAACTACAGCAACTTTATAGCCGTTCAGGATGCGCTTTCTGAAGCTTACTATGAGCTTAGAGAAGTTTACGGTTATGCTGTTTTTGGAAAATCGCCAAACCAATTAAATGCGATTGAAATCAAAGAAATTAAGGAAGCTTATCCTTTTGTTCTTTCGGAAGCTTAAACAAAGTAAAACTATCCAGACACGAAGCCGTCAATCTAGGCCGCTTCGTGTTTTAATAATCATAGGTAATCTATAATCAATACAGACCTTCCTTCTCCCCCACTGTTTTGCTGAATCCACATCAACGCCCATATAAATATCAATATGATTCTTCCATTTCTTATGCATTTTGTCCTTGACCAAAAAATAGCCCTCAAACCCTTCAATAATCACGGGCGTGTTATATTTAAGTCCTTTTCGTAATAAGTCGCGAGATACAGCAATATATCTCATGCCTGGTTTTAAGGTATCGCCAAAAGCAGTGATTTGCGGATTACCAACAGTTTGCCGTGGTGTTGAGTTATAGGCGCTTGCCGTTACGGTAACGGAATCCCAGAAAAAATCAGGGTCTTCTTTCGGTTCTTCTTTACAGCTCGTTAACATCAAGAGCGCGATTAAAAAATGTGTTTGCATAAAATAAATATACAATTTAAAGCAACATAAATTCATTTTTGTAACTTGTCCAAACTAAAACTATACCTAATAATGAAAAAAACGATGCTTTCCCTAAGTTTACTAGCGCTTTTGATGAGCTGTAAAAACGACAAAAAACCAATGGCAGAAAACAACCCAAAACAAGATTCTATAGCCCTTATAGAGCGCGCACGAGACATTCATGAGCGAGTGATCACTTTGGACACACATTGTGATATTGATGTAGAAAACTTCACCGATGCGATCAACTATACTCAAGATTTAGGATCACAGGTCACCTTGCCCAAAATGAATGCAGGGGGCTTGGATGTGGCTTGGTTTATTGCTTATACAGGACAGGAAGAGTTGACCGATGCAGGTTTTCAGAAAGCGCATCAAGAGGCGATGGGTAAATTTAATGCCATTCACAATTTGGTTGAAAAAATTGCACCAGATCAAATTGAATTGGCGCTTACTTCAGATGATGTACGACGTATTGT
>JBARDR010000741.1:0-5616 GCA_049795335.1 Gelidibacter sp.
GAATTGTTCTCAAATTTACTTTTGATGAATCAGCTAATTCTTCTTGAGAAAGCCCTTTTCTCTTTCTTACTTCTCTGATTTTTTTCCCGATGGCATTCATAATTAATTTTGATTTAATGTTTAGACAAAACTACTTATGAAACTATGGATTTGATAACGGTTTCTTTGCGACATTTTAACGACAATCATGTCAAGCTACTGATTTTGTTGGGCTAAAATGGCACCAAACTTTGAACCCTAAGCTTTCAAATACTCGACCGCTGCCTCCAAAGCCTTTTCAATCCCTTCAGGATTCTTACCACCTGCGGTTGCAAAGAAAGATTGTCCACCCCCACCACCTTGGATAAACTTGCCTAATTCACGAACAATGGTTCCTGCATTCAGGCCTTTGCTTTCTACTAATTCTTTAGAAATATAACAGGACAACAAAGCTTTCCCATCATTTTCAGAGGCAAACAACAAGAATAGGTTATCGAATTGCTGTCCCATTTCAAAAGATAAATCTTTGATTCCGGAAGCATCTAAATCTATTTTCTTGGCTAAAAACTGAATTCCATTAATTTCTGACAATTCATTTTTAAGGTCGCCTTTTAAATTTTTAGCTTTTTCTTTCAACAAGTACTCGATTTGTTTTTTTAATTCACCATTCTCTGACTGTAAGTTTTGAATGGCCTTGACCGGTTCTTGAGCATTGTTCAAAAGTCCTTTTATTTCAAAAAATGCACGGTCATGATCTTGATAATAGTATTTTACGGCATCATTTGTTATGGCTTCGATACGACGAATTCCCGATGCGACGGCACCTTCTGAAACGATTTTAAAATACCAGATATCGCCTGTATTCTTAACGTGGGTTCCGCCACATAATTCGAACGATTTGCCATAACGTACCGTACGTACCGTATCGCCATATTTTTCTCCAAAAAGAGCAATCGCACCTTCGTCAATCGCCATTTCCATAGGAATATTACGCTGCTCTTGAAGAGGCAATTTGTCATCAATAAGCGCATTGACAAAATTTTCAACATCACCTAATTCTTCAGCAGTCATTTTAGCAAAATGGGAGAAGTCAAAACGCAAATATTTAGAATGGACAGCACTTCCTTTTTGTTCAACATGGGTTCCTAAAACTTCACGCAATGCCTGATGGAGCAAGTGTGTTGCCGTATGATTGGATTCGGTACGTCCGCGTTGTTTTTCATCTACTCGGGCGCTAAAAGTAGCTCTCAGATCTTTTGGTAAGTTTTTCGTAAAATGAATGGCTACGTTATTTTCTTTTTTAGTATCTAAAATATAAACAATATCACCGTTGCTATCCTTCAAATAGCCCTTATCACCCACCTGTCCACCACCTTCAGCATAAAAAGGGGTTGAATTAAAAACCAATTGGTACATTTCGCCATCCTTCTTAGAAACCACCTTTCTGTAACGCGAAATCTTCACATTGGTTTCCAGTGAATCATAACCTATAAATTCCTGAACATCATCTTCCATTAAAATGGTCCAATCTTCGGTAGTCATTTCACTAGCGGCACGCGAACGGTCTTTTTGTTTTTGCATCTCAACATTGAACCCATCAACATCTACCGTAAATCCGTTTTCTTTAGCGATCAATTGGGTTAAATCTAAAGGAAATCCGTTGGAATCAAATAATTCAAAAGCATCTCTACCAGAAATCACTTTTAGTTTTTCTAAAGTAGATTCATCAGAAACGGCATCAGCTTTAATTCGTCCGTTGGCATTTCTGATTATGGCTTCCAAATTAGAAATTCCTGATGAAATTGTTCTTAAAAAGGATTGCTCCTCTTCTTTAATGACGTTTTCTATCAACTGTTTTTGAGATTTCAATTCTGGGAATGCATCGCCCATCTTCTTACTCAACACATCGACCAATCTGTAGATGAATGGTTCTTTTTGATCCAAGAATGTAAAACTATAGCGAATGGCTCTTCTTAAGATTCGTCGGATGACATATCCAGCCCCCGTATTACTTGGCAACTGTCCATCAGCAATTGAAAATGCCACGGCACGCACGTGATCAGAAATGACGCGGATTGAGACATCCACCATTTCATCCTTTCCATACGGCTTATCGGTAATGGTTTCAATCTCACCTATAATTGGCGTAAACACATCCGTATCATAATTGGACTGCACACCTTGCAACACCATACACAAACGCTCAAAGCCCATTCCTGTATCAATATGCTTTTGAGGCAACGGCTCTAACGATCCGTTGGCTTTTCTGTTGTATTGCATGAACACCAAATTCCATATTTCAACCACTTGCGGATGATCCATATTCACTAAGGTTCTGCCATCGACCTTTGCTTTTTCTTCATATGAACGGATATCAACATGGATTTCACTACAGGGTCCACACGGACCTTGATCGCCCATTTCCCAAAAGTTATCATTTTTATTACCCATCAAGATCCGATCTTCAGAAATAAAAGATTTCCATAAATCGTAAGCCTCTTGATCCATTGGCAAATTATCTTCTTCACTGCCTTCAAAAACGGTAACGTATAGAATGTCTTTATCAATGCCGTACACTTCGGTCAAAAGTTCCCAAGCCCAAGCAATGGCCTCTTTTTTAAAGTAATCGCCAAAACTCCAATTGCCCAACATTTCAAAAAGCGTATGATGATAAGTGTCAAAACCAACCTCTTCCAAATCATTGTGCT
Organism: Gelidibacter sp.; assembly: GCA_049795335.1. Lineage (GTDB taxonomy): Bacteria > Bacteroidota > Bacteroidia > Flavobacteriales > Flavobacteriaceae > Gelidibacter. Next base: position 2,688 of record JBARDR010000741.1, read on the forward strand.
TACCAGAAACACGCAAGCATTTTTGAGTGTCAGCAATGCGCTTGTATGTGGGTTGTGCATTCCCCAAAAAATACTCCTTGAAAGGTGCCATTCCAGAATTGACAAACATTAAGGTAGGATCATCCTTCAAAACCATGGGTGCCGAAGGTACAATGGCGTGTTGTTTGTGATTGAAAAAACTTAAAAACTGGGAACGTATGTCTTGAGATTTCATTTCGATTATTTGATGTCTTATTTTATATTAATTTTAGCAATACGGCAGACTTTTTCACAAAGTTATTTTAAAGTTTACATATCGCACTCCTACTTTAATTGAGAATCGTTTAGTTTTACTAAATTTACAATTGAAATATTTTGTAGGTTTGTTCGTTAGGTTAATGTCAAAAGGCTCTCTACAGTCTTTATCACTGTGCAAAAATAGTATAAATTAGGAAATGAGTAAGGTAAAATATTATTACGATTCTGAAACCCTCTCTTATCAGAAAATAGAGCGACGAAAAAGGAACACTTTAAAGTATGCTTCTATATTTATTTTGGCATCAGCACTGTTCGCTTTTTTCTTTGTGTTTTTGGCAAGTCAATTTGTACAATCCCCTAAGGAACGTGCATTGGCAAGAGAACTCCAGCATATGGAGTTACAATATCAGTTACTCAATAAAAAAATGGATGAGGCACAATCGGTGCTTGCCAACGTTGAAGAACGCGACAACTCTATTTACAGACTTTATTTTGAAGCGAATCCTATTCCAGAAGAACAACGTAAAGCTGGTTTTGGTGGGGTCAATCGCTATAAAGCTTTAGAAGGCTTTGATAATTCAAAAATCATCGTTGAGACCAATAAACGCATGGACATCTTGCAAAAGCAAATTGTGGTTCAGTCTAAATCCTTAGATGAAATCGCCATTTTAGCTGCGGACAAAGAAAAATTCCTAGCCTCGATTCCAGCAATTCAACCGGTCAGCAATGAAGATATGACGCGAATGGCCTCAGGATATGGCTATCGCACAGACCCTTTTACTAAAGCTAAAAAATTCCATTATGGAATGGATTTTACGGCACCAAGAGGCACACCTGTTTATGCTACTGGCGATGGCACGGTCGTAAGGGCAGACAACTCTTCATCAGGTTACGGTAATCATATTAGGATTGATCATGGCTATGGCTATGTATCACTTTACGGCCATTTGTACAAGTATAATGTACGTGTCAATCAAAAGGTGAAACGTGGCGACTTAATAGGTTTTGTGGGGAGTACTGGACGTTCTCAAGGACCCCATGTTCATTATGAGATTTTTAAAGATGACGAACGCATTAATCCTATGAACTTCTATTATGGTCATTTATCTGCGGAAGAATATAGTGTTTTATTGGAACGCGCATCCTTAGAAAATCAATCCTTGGATTAATATGTATATCGATCTACCTGAAAAAAGATATTATGGTATTGGGGAAGTAGCGAAAGCATTCAAGGTCAATACTTCATTGATTCGATTTTGGGAAAAGGAATTTGACATCCTAAAACCAAAAAAGAATGCTAAAGGTGATCGAAAATTTACACCGGAGGATATTAAGAATCTTAAATTCATCTATCATTTGGTCAAGGTGCGTGGTTTTACACTTGAAGGTGCAAAAACCCATCTGAAGGAAAACAAACAAGAAGCGCTCAGCCAATTTGAAATCATCAGCAAATTAGAAGATATAAAAGCTCAACTTTTAAAAATTAAATCACAACTCTAAAACCAACATATCATGAAAAAATGGCTCGTTCCCGTAATTATCATTGCTTTAATTGTAATCGGAATTTACTCCTGGGGAAAAAAATTCAACAATACAGCCGTCGAACTTAGAGAAACGGCAACCAGAAGCTGGGGTGACGTAGAAAGCAGCTACCAACGTCGTAATGACCTTATTGGCAATCTTGTAAAAACAGTGCAAGGTGCGGCCGATTTTGAGCGTACGACCTTAAAAGAAGTAATTGAAGCACGAGCAAAAGCAACGGCTACAACTATTGACCCTACCAATCTTACACCAGAAAATATGGCACAGTTTCAAGAAGCACAAAGCGGATTGAGCGGGGCGTTATCACGATTATTAGTCTCAGTGGAGCGTTATCCTGAACTGAAAGCGAATCAGAACTTCTTGGAATTACAGTCGCAATTGGAAGGTACAGAAAACCGAATTAACGTGGCCAGAGATCGTTTTAATCAAGCGGTAGAACCTTATAATAAACACATTAAAGTTTTCCCAAACAGCGTATTGGCCGGTCTTTTCAATTTTGAGGCCATGAGTTACTACAAAGCAGATGCCGGGTCAGAGAAAGCTAAGGAAGTTGAGTTTGATTTCAAAAAATAATCTCGACTTTCAATTTGTTTTGATAATGCTTCACTAAGCGCAACTATCTAAAATATAAAAATGTCTAAAACAGAAAATTTTCTTACCTCTGAAGAAGAGCAACAAGTGATTGAGGCCATCAGAATAGCCGAAAAAAACACCTCTGGAGAAATACGAGTACATCTCGAAAAAAACTCTAAGATTGATGTTTATGAGCGTGCTTTGGAAGTGTTCCACTTGCTCAAAATGGACAATACAAAACTTCAAAATGGTGTTTTGATTTATGTGGCCGTTGAAGATAAAACCTTTGTTATTTTTGGAGATGAAGGCATTAATAACGTTGTCGATGAGGATTTTTGGGAAAGCACAAAAAACGTCATGCAAGGCCATTTTAAAAGAGGTCATTTCAAACAAGGGCTGGTCGATGGTATTTTAAAGGCCGGCAAGCAATTGGAAACTTATTTCCCATGGGAAACAGGTGATAAAAATGAGATTCCCAATGACATTTCTATTGGATAAAAAAAATCAAGTGAGCACTATGCAATCTTCAGTCGGCAGTAAAAATACTAACTATAAAAAAAGAGGCGTTTATCAACGC
>JBARDR010000742.1:0-4191 GCA_049795335.1 Gelidibacter sp.
GGTTAGTCTCATGTCTACACTTCTTTAAACTCTGATAATCAGTGATATTTAACAAAACTTTGGCGGAGCTATATTCGTAAATATTCCTACACGTCGTATATTTAGGATAGATTTAATATTAACAACCCAGAAGCACAATTTGAAGCTGATGAATTTAAATCTAACATATCTTCTATATATCTATAGTGTTATTAGATTTGAAATTAGGTTTGGAAATTATGCCTTCTACATTTAAATGCATAATATGATGAAAAACACAAACGAATTTAATTCAGTACACACTGAAAACAGAAAATCAGGCATTCAAAGGGAACATTTAAATTGCAAAGCGGTCAGAAGGAGCCCTTCTAAGAATTTAAAGAATGCAATGTTAATGACACTCGTCATGGTTTTTGGCGCTGTAGGTATTTCAAATGCGCAATTGAGCAAAGGCGATTATATGATCGGTACCGACTTGGGTAGTGGTATTACAAGTACAGCAAGCAATGGACTCTTCGGTTTTAACTTTGGACTTAATAAAGGTGCAGGGTTTAATGTAGGGTTAGCTCCTAAAGTTGGTTACTTTGTTTCTGATAACTTCTTGTTAGGAGCAGTGGTCAATTTAGGTTATACAAAATCTGCTAAATCTGAAGGCGCTTCTGAATCGACGCTTTATGGCATCCAGGCGTTATCGAGATATTATCTATCTCCAGGAGAAGAAGGAATTGATAACTTGTTGAAAAACGGACGTTTTTTCTTGGAAGCAAATGCAGGTTTTGCAGGAGTAAATGTTAAGGATGGTCCTACTACAAATGGTTTTGCATTCGGATTTGGGCCTGGGTATGCTTATTTTATCACAGACAATGTGGCCTTGGAAACTTCAGTTAAATACAATGGACTTGTGGGTGGTGGAAATACCACCTATCAGCATAGTCTTGGACTTACCGTTGGTTTGCAAGTTCATTTGCCTTCTTCGCAAGTGAAAAGAGCTGTTGAGGATAAATAGGTAATTAAAAAGTTTATTTAGAAAAAGGAGAATTATAAGCTAATTCTCCTTTTTATTTTAATTGGATCTCTTCTGGTTTTTAGCTATGAAAGAGGACGTTGTATTTGGTTTTTGAATACATAAAAACCATCTTTTAATTGGTGATGACCAAGGTAATAAAGCGGAAATTTGATAAAAAAAATAACCTTTGAACAACGCATATCCAGGCTTACTTTGTACGAATTAGTCTTCAGTTTTTTGTAATTTTCAAGTGTCTAAGCAAAGCGTTAAAAAGCAAGAAAATGAAAGACCAACACATTATAATTATAGGAGGAGGATTTGCAGGCGTCTATATGGCAAAAGCATTGGGGAATAAAAAGGGATTAAAAGTAACATTGGTGGATAGGAATAACTACAATTTTTTTCCACCGCTATTGTATCAGGTGTCCACGGGAATGCTGGATATTTCGAGTATCTGTATCCCTTTTCGTACTCTCTTTACCGGAAAGAATAATTTGTATTTCAGGATTGGCGAATTGGAGGAAGTCATTCCTTCAGAAAATAGAATAAAGCTCTCTACGGGCGATTTGTACTATGATGCTTTGGTCATCGCAACGGGAACAAAAAGCAATTATTTTGGTATGGAAAATATCGAAAGGAATGCATTGCCCATGAAAACGGTCAATGACGCCATCAAATTGCGGAACTATCTCATTATGGCAGGTGAAAAATACACCTATTGTACGGATGATGACGAAAAACGAAAAATTAGAAATATCGTCATTTCCGGAGCAGGTCCGTCAGGCGTTGAGATTGCCGGTATGATTGCTGAAATGCGCAAGCGAAAATTACGAGATATCTATCCGGAATTGGTCAATGAACAGTTAAATATTTATCTGGTCGATGGTGCTTCAACCGTGCTGCCGCCCATGAGTGAAAAATCGCAAAAATACACCTATAAAACACTTGAAAATATGGGGATAAAAGTGCGGTTGCATGCGATGGTTACAGATTATAAAGACGATAAGGTCTTTTTTAGCGATGGTGATTTTATTGAAACCAAAACTTTGATTTGGACGGCAGGCGTTACTGGACTAAGGTTTAAGGGGATTCCTGATGAATGCTATGAGCGCGGTAACCGATTGGCAGTGGATGCTTTTAATAAAGTTGCGCATACTCACAATATTTATGCGATAGGCGATGCATGTATTCAAAAAACTGACCCTAATTTTCCCGAAGGACATCCTCAGTTGGGCGGTGTGGCACAACAGCAGGGTAAAGCCTTAGCAGCAAATTTAATCGCTATCCTTCATAATAAAGAACAAAAACCCTTTAAGTATACGGACAAAGGCTCCATGGCTATTATTGGAGATAAAAAAGCGGTGGCTGATATGAACTTTCCTAAAACTACATTTACAGGCTGGTTTGCGTGGGCTTCTTGGTTGTTCGTGCATTTATATTTATTGGTAAGCTATCGCAATAGATTTAGAACCTTTTGGAATTGGTTCAATGCATATATAGGAAAAGGGCAGTCGCAAGGCATTATGATTGGAAAAACGGCAGATATCGCCCGCTCCAGTGAGCTGAGATAGAAGTTCTTGACAAACTAAAACTTGTACATCCTGAAGAGATTGAAGAAGAAATAAAATCAGCGAGTGCTGCGGCTTTATAAAGTTTGATAAGACTTTTGTTTTCTAAAGGACGTCTGAGACGTTTAATACCCTATGTTGTTCGTAAAATCTATTTTTAAAAGATTGATTCCTTAAGAATTTTTCTAATTTTTATAAATAAAAAGTATAACTGAAAATTGAAGTTTAAAAACAATCTTTGTTATATCACTTAACGCTATCATCTACATCTCATGACAGAATTTTTAGAAACCTATCAATCCTATATCATCTACGGTGCCATTGTTATTGTCGTGGTTGTGGGGCTGCATTTAATAACCAACATCATCAATAAATGGTTATTTAAAAAAGAAGTAGAAAGAAATTCTGAAGTTCTATCCACGCAAATAAAACCCGTAACCATATTAAAGCGCACCTTAAATACCCTTTGGTTAATTTTAGGGCTGATAGCCTTGAGTTTTATTTTTGTGAATGAAGATAAGTATGAAACCTTAAAAGCATACTTTAAACTTGCTGGGTATTTGGGTATCGTGGCCGTTGTGACAATTGTATCGGCAACTTTAACCAATATCTGGTTTAAACGCACCATTCAAGAGAAAATTCTACTGAATTATGATACCACAAGCTATAAATTCTTGCGTTATGTGGTCGTATTTATTATTTGTTTTGTCGGTATTCTATTTGGTATCATGGCTTTTCCATCCTTGCGAGGGGTTGCACAGACTGCCTTAGGTGGCGCTGGGGTGCTGGCACTTATCGCTGGCTTTGCTTCTCAAGAAGCCTTGTCAAATTTGGTAGGCGGAGTTTTTATCATCACATTTAAGCCGTTCAGAATAGGCGACGTGATAAAATTGAGTGATTCCATGGTAGGAACTGTGACCGATATTACCTTGCGTCACACCGTTATTCGTAATAATGAGAATAAAATGATTGTGGTTCCAAATGCAGTGATCAACAAAGAAAAATTGATCAATTATGATTTAGGTGATGCAAAATGTTGCGAGCTTATTGAAATGGGTATTACCTATGATAGCGATATTGATCTTGCCAAAAAGATTTTAGCCGAAGAATGCGCAAAACATCCATTAATTCTTGATAACCGCTCTAAAAAAGATATCAGAGAGGGTAAACCGATGATCAGAACAGCGCTAATCAAATTTAATGACTCTTCAATGACTATCCGGTCATGGGCTTGGGCACGCAGCTATAAAGAAGCGTTTGCTATGAAATGTGATATTTATGAAAGTGTAAAAAAACGTTACGACAGGGAAGGGATTGGATTGGCGTTTCCGACACGAACAGTTTATGTTATTAATGATGGAGAAGGGGATGTTCAGAATAAGGCTCAGCCATAAATAACCCCGAACTTTAGCACGGGGTATGAAAAATCCAACGAGATGATTTTACTGATTATTTTTTATAAGCGAACAACTTCCGCCAGTCGATTTTTTAATTCCCATCTTCATCAAAATCGTTTCCAGCAAACACCATTTTGTAAGTGCTGATTGGATTAAATTAAGTCCAAGAGATACCGTAAACCACAACCAACTGGTGTTAACGTAAACGGTAAGGACAACGCTCCATTGCACCATTGTGCCC
>JBARDR010000743.1:0-2566 GCA_049795335.1 Gelidibacter sp.
TGTTCTTTCTATGCACTAGAGGGTATATCGAAACTAATTCAAAGTCTTTTTTTAAGACAAAATCCCAAAGTTCAGTAAAAGTAGGCATGTCCTTGTGGCTATTTACAAAACTAACTTCAAAAAACAGTAAACCAATTTTACAGTCCGAAAAGGTCTTGGTAGCTCCTTTGAATACTTCTAGTTCAAAACCTTCGGTATCAATCTTGAGAACGTCTATTTTTTGGATTCCATTTTCATCAGAAAACTGATCTATTGTTGTTGTTTTTACAAGTGTTCTTCTTTTAAGATTACTAGGTTCATTGTTGTGAATATCTAAAAAAGAATTAGTGTTGGAATGTACATATTCATTTAATAATAAATCGCTGCTTGAGGCACCTACGCCGTAGTTCCATAAATGTATATTTTTAAAGTCAGATAATTTATTCTTTAAAATTTCAAATGTATCAGGGCTAGGCTCAAACGCATGTATAGTGGAATGTTTAAAAACTTCTTTAAAATCTTTAACAGTTTGACCTACATTCGCCCCTATGTCAAAAAGCATTGGGTTGTCAGTTTTAACAAATTTAGCCATATCATAAAACGGATAAATTCCCATTTGATCTTTTTTGAATTTTATTATATCAAAACCAAAGTTTCTTGCTATTTTTCTAACTGTTCTTCTCATTCAATTTAATGTTTTTTGGTAAATAAAGCATTGTCTAATGGATCGTATTGTCCAGTATTTGTATAGACTAAAATACTAAAAAAGACTGTAAGTAATGATTAAGTAAAATTATAATAAACATCTTAGAGTGGGAAAGATTATCTACATTAGTCCACGATAAAAAACAAGTAGGTTGCACATTGGAATTTATTACTTATCGTTGGCCATGTGAAATTTGAGTATTATATGTCATGTTAATTCTCTAATAAATCATCAATTTTAAAACTTTTTGAAAATCCTCATCCTATACACCTATAACAGCGGTTTACTATCGCAATTCTATCAAGAGTTGTCCGAAAAGCTTTGTTCCGATGGTTTTGAAGTGGATAACTTTTACCTGAAAAATAAGAAAACCTATTTCGAACAAAATGGGGTTGCTATTTATGGCGAAGAGCGTCGTGGGTTGGTACATAATTATAAAGCGATTTATAAAATTATTAAACAAAGTAAGCCAGATGTGGTGATTTCTAACTTCAGTTATATTAATCCCGCTATTCTGTTTGGTAAATTATTAGGAGTTAAACGCAATATTGCCTGGTTTCATACGGCTTTTGGGCACACAAAACCCAGCTTGTTAAAAGTATGGAATAAAACCATGTATTTAAATATGGCCGATGTGGTTTTAGCAAACTCAACGGTGTTGCAAAACGAAATGCATTCAGTGTATAAAGTTTCCAAAGAAAAAATAAGGCGCATTCCTTTTTGGACGAATATTGCTAACTATCAATCTCATACTAATCAATTACAGATAACAAAGAATGAGGCGGTTATCAATATTGGCTGCCCGGGGCGTTTGGTCGCTGATAAAAACCATGCTTTGGTCATTGAGGCTGTATTTGAATTGAAACAAAGTCATGAGCAATCGATTCGATTATACAGTGCTGGAAATGGACCGTATAGAAAAGAACTTGAAATATTGGTTCGAGATTTAAAGCTTGAACATGAAGTTGTTTTTCTTGGGTTATTGGATGTTGAAAAGATGACTGCTTTTTATGAAGCCATGGATGTGGTGGTATTGCCTAGTTTTCATGAGGCTTTTGGTTTGGTATTTATTGAAGCCATTGCTTTAGGTACGCCTGTTTTGGTCTCAAATGCCTTTGGAGCGCTGGACTTTATTGATAGCGATAAATTTCCAATGGAAGACTTTAGTTTTAATCCACATAAAAAGCTAGAATTAATTGATAAATTAGAACCGTATTTAAATAATGATGGAAAATCATCTGATTATTTTAGAACGATGTATGCAAAAACTTTTGAAAAGGAGGTCATTTATAATCAGGTCAAAGCGGTTATTTTAAATCAAACAACACCTTAGCTTTTATGCCATTCGCTTTTTTAACCTATTTACAGCCCACTCATTATTTTCGATTGTTTACGAAAGCAGGGATAAGTGTGTTTCCTAAAGTGGAGGCTTTGCCAGAATTGGTTTTAGAACAATTACAAGTGGATTTGGAATATACTTCTGATTTGGCTCGCGATTATGATGTTTCGTGGCAGGCTGTGCAAGCGGGATATATTGGCGAGGCAGCTACTTATACACATTTTGAATCGGTTCCTATACGGGATAACTATCATTTTATTCGGAAGCAGTTTCATCCAGCTTGGGTGTTTTATGTGTTGTTTGTTCGTTTAGTGACTTTTCATAATCCTATTAGAGAGATTAGGGGATGGTTGGAAACCTCGCATATTCGTAGGAGAGCTGAAAGTGTAAAACCTATTTCAAATGCTAATTGGGAATCTTATCAATCAGCATTAATAACAAAAGAGCCTCTTGTCAGCGTTGTCATTCCCACCTTGAATCGCTATGGCTACTTAAAAGACGTTTTAAAGGATTTCGAAAATCAGGATTATTCCCATTTTGAA
>JBARDR010000744.1:0-3595 GCA_049795335.1 Gelidibacter sp.
GTTTTAGCAATAGTTTTCAAAATACCTCGAAACGAAGTATATTGAGGATCAAAAACATTGAAAGACCTTATTTATCTCTGTTCTTAGTACATTAACGCAGGTTTAATCGGAAAACAATGATTTAGAATTTAAAATGCCTAAAGTTTAGTTCTCAACTCAAACTTTAGGCATTTTTTATTATTTTGAATAAGAAGAGTTCAGATAAAGTTACATTCAAAAACTTCAAGATTTTTAAGTTATAAAAGTCTGAGATTTCTATCTTTCTCTCATTTGTAGCTTTGAAGATCCTGAAAATTTAGTAAGCGTAATTTTTGGCTCATTATAAAGATACACTTCACTGTTGCCTGAGGCTTCAATAGCAATGTTTTCATTAACGCGAATGGTTGCGGAACTGCTTAAATCGGCAATCAAGGTGCAGGTTTTGGTTAAGAAATCCTTCCCATTAAAACTGGACGAATTGTCCAATCTCAATTGTGTAGTTTCAAGTGTTCCATCAAATTTTGCACTGGCGCGTTGGTAAAGATCGATTTTAGCTGATTTTGAATTGAGCAAGGCTTCTATCTTCACATTATCACTAAGGACAATTACACTATTAGTTGCGTTGACATTTAATTTAGCTCTTGCTTTATCAGATGCGGTGTAGTTGAAATCATTGGTCTTTATATTGAGATAAGCACGTGAAGACCCTGTAGTCTTTAAGGTCGTGTTTTTAAGTTCCAGAGAGGTTAAGGATCGAATTTCGCCATTCTCCAAAACTTCAATGTTCTCCAAGCCATCTGTATAATTGACTTTGATGTTCATTTTTTTACTGGAGGTAATCTTTTTGTTCGTCGAAAAGGTCAAAGCGCCATTTACCACCTCAAAAAGAATATATTCATGAAGATTGCTGTCGGCTTCAACTTCAACTGAAGGTTTACTGTTATAGATAATTTCAACAGTAAAATCTTCGCCTACAACAATTTTGGTAAAGGGGTCAATGTAGGTTTGTTTTATGGTCACAATTCTATCTCCTTTAATTTTATCATCAGTTTGAGCCGACAGATAAGCGGTGGAAGTTAGCGCCATAAAAAATGCGAAAATGATTTTATTCATTTTAACGATTTAAGGTTAATACCAACAAATATAAACAAAAACCATCCCAAACTTTTAATAAAGCTTGAAATGGTTATAATGACAAGTTGGTGAAATGTTCGGTTTTGCTTGCTACTGTTGCTTCACGCTACCTGAAACGCTACCAGAGGTATTGACTTTTTCGGGATTTCCTAAGTATTTAATATCGCCTCCGCTTTCGGCTTTCGCAGTCAGTTCTTTTGAAACATTCACGACGATGTCAGCGCCAGAGGAAGATGATGCGTTGGTAGTTAAAGTTGTCAAATGTGTTGCATCTATATCGCTGCCGCTAGAGGCTTTAGCATACAGTTGCTTAGCTATTCCTTTTATTTTTATATCACTACCAGATGAGGCTATACCATCTAAACTATTGACATGTACTTCTAATTCGATATCACCACCACTTGCGGATTCAAGCTCTAAATTGTCGGCTGATATCATCCCTGTGCCGTAAACGTCACTACCACTTGAAGCTGAAATTTTAGAAATGTTTTTAAAGTTGACCATAACTTTTTGTGTTGCTGCATATCTAATGTTTTTGTCAGCATATATCTTAAGGACATTGCCTTCAATTTTAGTGATAATGATATCATGCAAATTTTCGTCCGCCTGAACGGTCAAGCTTTCAGTTTCGCTTTGGGTCAGATAAACGTCTAGTCCGCGACTTACTTGAATTTGGTCAAAACTGCGGTCGATGGTGCGTTCTTTAGTAAGTACATTGCCGTTACCCTTAACGCCTAAATTGAAGCTACAGGAAACTAAGGATAAACTGAGAATAGAAGTCACGATGATTTTGATTAATGTGCTCATAAGTGTTGGTTTTTCAAATATCTTTTAAATCTTAGGCGATGGTTAATTTAATATTATGAACGGTTGATTCATCTGGTTAATTTTTAATGGTCATCTGTTGTAATTTGGACGCCATTACTGTCGATATTGACTTTTACACGTTCGGATGTTGTTTGCACCCCATTTTTATTGATCTCAATTGAGTTGGTATTGTTTTTAATTTTAATTCCGTTTTCATCAATCTTAAACCTAGAATCGTCGTTATTAATGTCTGTGTCATCAAAATCCTCAGGACAATCCAAACATTTGATTTCGTTTTTCAAAATCTGCAAATAATGACCTTCCATGCCATCGGTTAGAATATCATTGTTGTTGATCACTCTCACGCCTTGTTTAATATAATGGTATTTTGCGTGAAAGGAATAGGTGTTCTGATCGGCGAAGAGGACGGTGCCTTCTGGCAAATACAAGGTTATTTCAACCTCCTGATCGCGATATTTATTCTCAAAAACAGTGGTTAAATAGCCATCCAATTCCAATTTATTGCCCGTCAATGTATAGTTGTAACTGATGTGTTCTGCTCTCTTTTTCGCGTTTTGATAGGAGTTTCCTCTTGAGTTTTTGTCAATTTTTATAGAAGCCGCGGAATCATTAGTAGATTTTAAAGTCAGCCTAACATCTGTTAAATAGAGCATTTTGGTGTCATTCTGATCATAAACTGGTTTCCATTGGTTGCTATGTCTCCCAAATTGTTTGCTATATGAATTGTTATGATTCATACTCAGATAAAGGGTGTCTTTAGCCCTAATATTTAAACGGTCGGTTTGTTGTACGGTGGCTTCTTCAGCGTATTCACTCGCTTGTTTGACGCCTATAACGACCAGTCCAATGATGGCTATAAGCCAAAGGCCTAGTAAGCAGAATTTCGCTATCTGACCAATAGATTTCAAGTTATTGACCAATATTTTCAATCCTAAATAAAAAATAAAGAAGAATGGAATGCCAATGGCAAAAAGCAACATTAAAGACATCATCCAAATAGGAGTATTTGCAGCATTGGAGGCTTCAATGAAGTCCATTCCAGGAACATTGATAATGTTAGCAACACCTACTGAAAACAATGAAACGATCAGGGCTATCAACATAGAAGATCCAATAATGATAAGGATGATCCCTACAAATTTCCCTACGACTTTTAGGAAAAAGAGGATGATTACTCCAAGGGCATCAAAAAATGATTTTGACCCTGATTTGATCCGATTGCCTTGTTTTGGTAGATCGATATTTTTTACGGCATCCGAGACGTTTTGTGAAACATTGTCAAATCCGTCCTTTATTTTTTTTTCGATGTTACTAATGTTGACGGGCTCACCGGTCATGGTCAACTTATCGGCAGTAGTTAATGCTTCGGGGACTAAAATCCAGAAAAGCACATAAATAAAAATGAATGTTCCGCCAGAACCTAAGGTCAAAAGAACCCAAAGTAAACGTACCCAAATGGCATCAATTCCTAAATAATGGCCTAGTCCTGAGGCTACTCCACCAATATACGAGTTCTCGGTATCTCTAAATAGCTTTTTGGAAAACGTAGTATTCCTTTTATTAGGGGAATTGCTTTGAGGCTCATCTTCAAAAATTTCATCATCCACTAAATAGTCTTCCGGTTGTCCCATAATGGAAATCACCTCATCAACTT
>JBARDR010000745.1:0-3188 GCA_049795335.1 Gelidibacter sp.
TTGCTAAAAGGTTCACCAAGGCCATTGCTATAATTCACCTTTACAATTGCTTTTGAAATGAGCTGTCCGGGGTTTACCAAAAGTGGACTAATAACCAGTAATCTGGCTTCGGGCCTATTAACAATTACCTGTGAGCTTACCTGGTCTGTAAATTCCTGTTCTATTTTCTCCTGTCTGAAGAAAAATACATCTTTCCGGAAATACTTGAATTCCCCCGGCACTTTTGGATATATGAGGAATTTCTTTGGAAGGGTACTGTCCGCATTAAAAATGACTGTTTTTCCGCTTCCTCCTTCTTCCGGAGAAACAAAAACCTGTACCGATTGGACACCATCTTCTGTAAAACTAATGGCTCCCGGCTGGAGTTCCACAGGAATAAGAGGGGAGTGGTCCGAAATATTCACGGCAATATCCCGTTCGGTAACATCGGTAAAATCGCGACTTCTAATCTTGGTTTCATGCGAACCTATAAGCGATCCCGCTTTATGTATAAATTCCACATAATAATCATAAGTCAGGGTCCCATATTGATCTGTAAAAAATTCCAGGTTAGTCCTGGGCTTGGAAGGATTGACCACGTAACTTTCCTGATGCAACCGCTTGGTTTTATCTCCCTCAACACCTTTATATCCGTATGATAAATGCACAATGGCTTCTTCAATCTGAAATTCATCAAAATCTAGTGCAGATCTAATTTCAATGGCTATTTTCTTAAAGGGACCTTCCCCAAGACGCACCAATAGAACCTGGTGCTCTGCATTAAAAGCTGTTCCATCGAGTGAAAGCATACCTGAAGGATAGATTTTGTTGGTAAGGGCCATTGCCTTGGAATAGGTGAATGACCGTTTAACCTGTTGAGTGATAGAACGGTGCTGCAATTGATAACCTGCATTGATGGAGATGGTGGTGTCAATTCTTTCATTTTTATTCTTATTAGGCTCCTCGGGAGGCGTACCTGTTGTGGTCGGCGGAGTTTGTGAACTGGGCGGCGGGGTGGTACTTCCCGGAGGTGGTGTGCTTTGGGAAGGTGGAGGAGTGCTTGTTGGGGGTGGTGCAGACGTACGAGGAGGTGGTATGCTCGATCCTGGCGGTGGCACAGTTGTTTCTCCCCCTCCATTGTCTGGCGGAGTGGGTTCATCGGGTTCTTCAGAGGGTTCGGGAGCCGGCGTATCTGTAGGGGTAGGTGTGGGAGTTGGTGAGGCATGTGGTGTGGCTGTTGGTCCTGGGGTAGGTGAAGGTTGTGGCGTGGCTGAAGGTCCTGGGGTAGACGAAGGCTGGGGAACGCCATCTCTTTCTGAAGGTAAGGTACTCCCTAAAACATTATAATCTTCATTAGGTATGGCCGTTGGATTAAACATTATGGGCAACATAAGTTCTTTCACAATCTTCATATGATCTTCTATGGTAGGTGCCCCTTCCCCTGAACTCTCATCGGTAAAGTCGGTTTCCTTTATGGTAATGACTCCCGTATTGACCAGGTCCCTCATAATAAGGTCAATATCGTTGTTAGATACTATTTTGACTGAGGGTGAGCCAAGGCTGAAATCGGCATCTAAGTGGTGATGCCAGTATTCTTCGGTAGCTTTAAAATCAACAACAATCTCTAAATTGTAAGCAGGCGCTAAACCTTTGTATTGAAGTTCATAATTAACAACCGCTTGGGTTTGCTTTCCTTTCTTCATGATATCCCATAAAATCTGGGCAGGCATACCGCCCACACGAATAGAAAAGACAGCCGTTTGTACCCCATACAATGATGGTTTGGTGGATCCGGCAATGGTTATTTTTAACGGATCACTGGGGTTTGAGCCATCACTGCCAAACATCACCAACTTTACCGAACCATCAATAAAATTCGCTTGCGATAAACGAACGTTATCCCCTTCGGTACCCTTTAACTTCTGCAAAATGGCTTCTATTTCCCCGGCATCAGGCCCAAGCTCTACCTCAAGAGAGAGAAAACCTCCAGTTCTATCAATATCCTTGGAAAAATCAGGGTCAGTCCCTTCAATCACTTCCCCGTCAACATAAGCAACGAAATGGATTTTTTTGCCGTTGTCTGCTATCTTGGCCTTTTCGGACGGTAGGTAATAATACTGTTGGGTGTTATGCGAATCGCGGTAAACAGTGATACCGTTGATGATTTTTTTATGCTCTAACGCTAACATAATTCAAGTGTTTTTAGTCAATATTATGTAATGGCAAAATGTTTTATTTTTGACTTAATTTTTTCAAACGAAATCGTAGACCCTATTTTGGTCAAAGAAATGTTTTGGTAGAATTCGTAAGCTGAACTCGCGGACTTGTTTCGTAATTTTCCGTCAGGTTCCCCCTCATAATAAGGCGCTCCGGTACGTGCATCCCAAGATTGGGAAAGGATGTTTTGCAGCTCGTAAACGGTTTCACCCTCACTGCCATACCTTAGGGCGATTTTACCTTTTGATTCTTCGGTATGAATGAAATCTTTCAAATTGAAAAGTGTAAAGGAATAATCAATACTTTCTTGCTTATTTAGGAAATGGTAAAAAAAATGCCAACTATTCCAGTGGCTGGATGAATACTGGTTACGTTGATAAAGCTGTGGACATCCACAGACTGTTATACAACCTGAACTATCCACAGGCATATTCAGTATGGAAATTTCATTTTCCCCTATACTAGGTTCATAACCTGTTGCATGCAAGTTATCACCTGCGAAAACAACTTGATGCTTGGCTTTTTCAAAAGAGAAATCCAAACCGGATGAAACCCTTACCAATTGAGGTTTGTAAACCATAGCCTGTCCATTCATTAACAAGGCTGGATATTGTAAAAAATTTGAATTTCGTGGATGTAACCCTTTGCTAAGTGTATAATTTCCGGGACAGAGAATGTTGAACTCTGCTCTTTTTTGAGGCATTCGCGTTAGATATTCGGTTGAAGGAAGCGTGCTGCCGGGAAAAACTGCGAGTTTTTGTGTTTGGATATTCCAAATGGCAATGGTGCAACAAGCAGAAGTATAATTAATTTCCACCGCACTAAGCTCGTGAGAAGAAGAAAAAGAATATCCTTTCTCAGGTTTGCCAACCAACGCCGTAACCGGCAAAGCGCCTCTAATTCCCAATAAACAAAACTCTTGACTATTTAGAACAAACTGAAAACGGTTGCAAACATATCTGATGGAATCATCGTTTAATTCCATATTAAAC
>JBARDR010000746.1:0-1753 GCA_049795335.1 Gelidibacter sp.
ATAGAGTTCCACCTAATTTGACTGAAGACAAACTTGAAGAATATCTTTATAAAATTTCTTTTAATGCACGTAAAAGCGTGGAAAGTAATATCGAAAAATTTATTGAATCTAAAGACTTAAACGAGGAAACAATCGATAAAATTAAAGATGATATTAAAGCTAAAACTGCTTATGATGTTGACAGCTTAGCTGATTATATGACAAGAAGAAAAGCAATTCTTGATTTGTTTGACAAGTTCTTAGATGCGGATGAAAATGGTGATTATAAATTAGAGGAAGATATTCATAATCTAATTTTCCCATTAGGCTTGACTAACAATGAACTAGAATATGAGAATCATAATTTGTGGATTTTAGACGAAAGATTCATATCATATAAATTTATTGCATCAGATAAATCAATTACATCATTTTCACAGGTTAAAAGTAGTAAAGAGCCGGATTTAATCTTAACAGAAAATCCAGAAATGTTTGACAACCCGATTAGTTTTGGAGACAAATCAAGCGGTGAAGTCAACTCAATGGTAATTTTCGAGTTTAAAAGACCTGGAGATATTGCACATCAGAAAAGAAAAACTGATTATACTTGGGAGTTTTCAGAATTAGTAGAACCTTATTTTGATGAATTCATTTATAAACCTATTAAAAAGAATTACAAAGGCAACCAAGTCATTGTGAAAGATTCAACACCAAAATTTGGTTATATTATTCTTGATATTATACCCGAACCTCTTGAACGCTATAATAAAGGTCGTGGTTGGAAAAAAACACCTTTTGGAACATTTTTTAAAATATCTGGAGAATTAAATCTTCATCTTGAAGTAATGACATTTAGGCAATTACTAAATTCTTCAAAGCAACGACACAACCCATTTTTCAATAAATTGTTTGTCTAATATGTACTACAGCTAACAAGGTATTGCCAAAAGCGGGGCGGAACGGCTTCGATTGGGCATTTTTGCAAAGTTCAACTTTCGTTCCTCATTTGAACTTTTGTGATAAAAATTCCCGCCTTCGGCAATACCCAAAACGTTAGCGGTAATGTTAAAAAAAACTAGAGAAAATAAAATATTATGAAAACAAATATAGAGAAAGAATTAACCGAAAAATCTAAAAGTATTTATCATGATTATGGACATTTTGCTATTGAGTTCGAGCAATTAACTTTATCAATAAAAATTTGCATTTTTACATTATTCGGATTACAAGGTTTAAAAGATTTCAAATATTTAAGAGTTATACTTCACGATCAAACTGCATATCCACTTGTAAATAAATTACGAAGTCTACTTGCCTTACATTACGAAAATGACGCTGAAAGATACAAATCATTAGATAAACTTTTTTCATATACTATTAAAATTATTGAAAAGAGGAATGACATAATACACGGGAGTTTTTTTGTCAACTCTACGGAAGATGGCGACCTTTTTAAAGACAAAACAGGAAAATTTGGAATAAAGCCAATTGAAGATAAATATGACAACATAAAATTTATAAATTATACAACGAAAGTTATACTTGCAAAAAATAGTTTTGACATTTTAAATTCATATTTACACAAAGACGATAAAGTTTTTGATCAATTTTTTAACTCTACAAAACTTGAAGAATTAAATATTGATAAATAAAAACACTACCGCTAACATGCGTTTGGCAAAAGTGGCGGTTCAGTGCTCCGAAGACCCACTTGTGGTTATTCATAGTTGGTTCTCCGCATCAACATTTGTGGTGAAAATCGCCACCTTCGCCA
>JBARDR010000747.1:0-3213 GCA_049795335.1 Gelidibacter sp.
GCTGTGGAGGCACCATTGCAAAAGAAGTTCATAACGGGAAGAACGTCGGTATTATCGATTTGACGCGTGGCGAGCTCGGCACGCGCGGATCCGCCGAAACCAGAAAAATGGAAGCAGCACACGGAGCGAAAATTTTAGGTGTGGTCGTTAGGGAAAATATGGGGTTCGCCGATGGATTTTTTACGAATGATAAAGCCCACCAATTGGAACTTATCAAATTGATCCGGAAATACCGACCAGAAATAGTATTGTGTAATGCCGTTTACGATCGGCACATTGATCACGGAAAAGGAAGTCGACTCGTAAGTGATGCTTGTTTTTTAAGTGGATTGATAAAAATTGAAACCGAATTGGACGGAAAAGCCCAAGAACCGTGGCGACCAAAATTTGTGTATCACTATATTCAATGGAAAAATATTGAACCAGACTTCGTAGTCGATGTCTCTGGATTTATGGATACCAAAATAAAAGCCGTTCAAGCCTATAAAACGCAATTCTTTGACCCAGAGAGCACAGCGCCACAGACGCCAATCAGTAGTCAAAACTTTACAGACAGTATTGACTACAGGGCCAGGGATTTAGGTCGATTGATAGGTGCGGAGCACGCTGAGGGCTTTACGGTGGAGCGTTATGCCGCAGTGAAAAGTTTATTCGATTTAGTTTAATTTTTTTGTGAAAATGTTTTGTTACATCTAACAAAACGCTTACATTTGCAGTCGCATTGAAGAATGCGGCTACATGGTGGTTGTAGCTCAGTTGGTTAGAGCATCGGTTTGTGGTACCGAGGGTCGCCGGTTCGAGCCCGGTCTTCCACCCAGAATATAAGCTTCTCTTTTTAGAGAGGCTTTTTTTGTGGCCATATTTTAAATAAAATAAATAGGACGAGACTCAAAATGTTGTGTTTATATAAATGCTATAATGGCATTGATTTCTACACTGTCAAAACGAATCAACAACTAAATTCATCTTGTTGTAATTAATTATCACTAAATTTAACTTGCAATTGGATGATTATCAATTCATTTAAAGAGATGTTTTCATCAATTGAGCTTTTCTAAATGTTTTCTCTTTCTACAACAAAAGTCAAAACTTACACTCATGATAAAAAAATGGCCGAGTCTTTCATATCAAAAAGGAAAAGCAACTTTTGAGACTTTACAATTGTTTACTCAAATAGTTGGAAAAATAAAATTGGAAACACTGCCATGGGTGAATCATTCCTGGCACATTACCTTGTCCATAAGCCCAAGAGGTTTAACCACAAATTACATCTCACATCATAAGAAGAACTTTCAAATTGATTTCGATTTAATTTCCCACCAACTATTAATTTCAACTGATAAGGGGGAAGTAAGGTCATTTTTACTTAAAGAAATTTCAGTTGCTGTCTTCTACAAACAAATTTTTGAACTGCTTGCCGAATTGGGGATCGATATAAAGATAAGGCCTGTTCCGGCCGAGTTAATGAATCCGATTCCCTTTCAAGAAGACCACATTCATGATGCTTATGATGAAAAACAGATTATAGCCTTTCATATTGCCTTATTAAGAATACAGGATGTATTTATGGAATTCCGAAGTGGATTTAAGGGAAAGTGCAGTCCTGTACATTTTTTTTGGGGAGGTTTTGATTTGGCACTTTCATTCTTTTCGGGCAAGAGAGCACCAAGACATCCTGGCGGGATCCCAGGAATGCCGGATTGGATTGCAGTGGAAGCTTATTCTAGGGAAGTAAGCAGTTGTGGCTTTTGGACAGGGAATGAAGTGTTTCCAGAGGCGGCATTCTACTGCTACTTATATCCAGAGCCCGAAGGTTACAAAACAGCAAAAATTGAACCTCATGGCGCCTATTATCACATGGGGCTTGGAGAATTTATTCTGCCCTATTCAGAAGTACAAAAAGCCACGAATCCCAATCAATTGTTGCTTGAGTTTTTAAACAGTACCTACACTTTAGGTGCAAACCTTGCAGAATGGGACCGGAAACTTTTGGAAGATCAATAAGTGAAAAACGGCTTTTTTTATTTGAATGGTAGATGAAGGCTTTTTTGTGGACATAAGTGAGGCTCATTATTTAACCTCAAAAATACAATTTGACGATGCAATGATCATAAGGGGATAAAATTTCCTGGCATCCTTTTCCAAAATCCATTCACCTCTTGCTTAATAAAAGAAGCTTTAGCCTATCTTCAATTCCAACGTGCTCAATTATTCATAAAAAAAGCCCTTCGATTAAGAAGAGCTTTATGATTTAATTTTCAGAATATTTATTTCGAACTAAAATAACTCATTCAAAATCTTCGCTAATCTGATTCCACCAATTTGCATTTGATCACGTGCTACGTCCATGAATTTATAAGAATAAGCATAACTTAAATTTTCGCCTTGCTCAACGGAAGCATAAATCGTTTTTGCCAGATTTTGAGTTTCATTAACCCAATCAATGACAGAACCTTGTTGAAGAGACTTGACTTGTTTTTTTGATAGGAAGTCTACATTTGCAGCAAATTCGCTATAACTCATCTTGTCACCATCAATCATTTGGCTGTCCCAAACTCTATGAAGGTTGGTGTCTTTATAAAACCATTGTACTTTAATGTCGTTACCGCCACGGTCCTCTAAACGACCAATGTGCAGGGGCTGATGCAAATCGCCTACGAGATGCACTAACATTTTTAAATAAAAGGCTTTGTCGGCATTTGAGGCATTAGGATCTTTAATAACGGTTTTGCAATACTCAATTCCAGTGACCAAATCGCCCGTCGGATTCTTTTTGGAGATTTCATAAGTCTGACCAAAGTCCATATTTACATAATGCCAAGATTCAAATTCTTTATAACGTGGATCTGCTTTAATATTATCGCCAAAAGTAGACACCAAGGCCAACGATTGATGGTTTAATATCTTTTCTATTTGGCGTTTTGTTTTATTCGTGGTGTATTGATCGGCAATAGCACCCACAACCCGGTGTCCGGTAGCACCCCATTTTAAAGCAGCTTGACTATGGAAACTAAAAAGGATAAACGTTGTTAAAATGTAAAGGAATCTAGATGTCATTTTCACTATTTTTTATTATTTCTTTGATTAAAATTTTTATCACCACTCGTTTTAGGTTTCTTATATTTTTTGGCAAGATCACGATGGTAGGATCCTCCTAGGTTTTCTTTTTTGTTTTTTTCTTTTTTCTCATGAAAAGCGGGGCCAGCGATATCC
>JBARDR010000748.1:0-2365 GCA_049795335.1 Gelidibacter sp.
CTATACTTACTGCGTAAAATGTCGAAAAAGCGATATGAAGTATGGCCACGGCGTTGGACTTCAATAAATAGATCAACGGCAAACACAACACAATCCAAGTCAACACATAGGTGCTTAAATCGCCGGGGATATTATAAATCTGGCTTACCAAAGCAATACTGGAACCAACGGCAAAAAACAGAAAGGTGCCAGAGGCTTCTTTCCACATTGCACTTTTCTTTTTAAGAATGGCAAAGCTTGCCACCGCTTGTCCTAAAATCAATGGAAAAAACGCAAGACCGGTTTTCAATGCTCTTGAAAAATCATCCCAGTTATGAGCCAAAATCAGAATGATCCCCAATCCCACTAATAACGATCCTAAAACACCGAATACTGTAAATAATTTGTTCTGCGTTTCTGATTGTTGTGATTGATAATAGTCGCGAATTTTTAAGGCAACTTCTTCCGAAATAACTTGATTTCTTACCAATTCTGGCAATTCGTCAACAAGTTTTGATTTCATTCCTATTGATTTTTATGTTAAAAGTAATCTTTTATTTCTTAAGTTTTTTCCTCGTTTTTTAACCAATAAATGGTGCAATAATTAAAGTTAAACAGGAAAGCCACAAACGTCTATTCTATCTGCAAGCTGAGTAAATATCGACTTTCTGACAATTCGGTTGTTTGAAATTAACTGAACCAATAAGACGATAAATTATTGCAAAAAACTCATAATAGGCAATTGTTAAAATTTAGAAATCTCAAACAATCTTTAAACCATTCCTTTCATTCTCAGTCCTAGAAGTGTAACCTTTAAAAAACAGAGACATGAAAAAACTAGTTATGATAATGATCGCAGTCGCTACTTTACAAGTATCTGCACAAGAGCAAAAAAGAGAAGTCAGAAAACAACGTATGGAGTCTAAAACACCATATTCTCCTGAAGAAATGGCACAGCTCCAAGCCAAAAAAATGACTTTAACTTTAGATTTAAGCGACAAACAACAAAAAGAAATGTCAGCGGTATTCTTGGAACAGGCCAAATTGAGACAAAGCAAAAAAGAGGCTTATTTAAAATCTAAGGACAAAGCAGAAGACAGGACTTGGTCAAAAGAAGAGCGTTTCAAAATGTCTAACGCCCGATTGGATCAGCAAATTGAAATGAAGAAAAAAGTAAAAAGCATTTTATCTTCAGAACAATATGAGAAATGGGCAAAAATGAATGAAAAACGCGGTCAGCATAGTAAAAGATATGCTATGCATTCTAAAAACAAAAGCCGCAAAATGACTCCAACAGAAGCAAAAAAATAAGCTTCAACAGAGCGTCATTAAAAATCAAAAAGGGAATTTCTAATTGGAAATTCCCTTTTTTGATATTATAAATCTGTGTAAACTAAAGCGTTTTACAAACCTTATCGACCGCATTTATCGTAGCATCCAAATCTTCATAACTTAGGGCATCACAAATAAACCAGGTTTCAAATGCACTTGGCGCGATATATACACCTTCCTTAAGCATGCCGTGAAAAAACTTTTTAAAGGCTTCATTATTGGCTTTTGCAGCGGTTTCAAAATCAAACACTTCATGCGCTTCAAAATGAATGGAAATCATGGACCCCATACGGTTAATGGTATGTTTCACATTATTGGCCAACAGTACTTTTTCCATACCCTGATGTAAGTATGCTGTTTTATCAGCTAAACGCTTAAAGACAGCTCGGTCATTGTTCAAATGTTGCAACATGGTCAATCCTGCCGCCATTGCTAATGGATTTCCACTTAACGTTCCCGCTTGATATACCGGTCCCATCGGAGCCAGATAATTCATGATTTCATTTCGGGCAGCAAAAGCGCCTACAGGAAGTCCTCCACCGATCACTTTTCCAAAGCAGACAATATCAGCGTCCACACCATATAATTCTTGCGCCCCACCTGCAGCCAACCTAAAACCGGTCATGACCTCATCAAAAATCAATAGAATTCCATGTTCGTCACATAAGGTTCTTAGCTTTTGTAAAAAATCGTCTTTTGGTGGAATACACCCCATATTTCCAGCCACTGGCTCAATGATGATACAGGCAATTTCGCCTTGGTTCGCCGCTACTAATTCCGTAACGTTTGCAATATCATTATATCTTGCTAAAAGTGTGTCTTTGGCTGTCCCTTCAGTGACTCCAGGGCTATTAGGCGTACCAAAAGTGATCGCACCAGAACCCGCGGCAATTAAAAATGAATCACTATGACCGTGGTAACACCCCGCAAATTTGATGATCTTATCTTTTTTGGTAAATCCACGCGCCAAACGAACAGCACTCATGCACGCTTCCGTACCTGAGTTGACAAATCGAATTTTATCGATATTTGTCACCATTGAAATCGACAATTG